>NZ_PQLN01000150.1:0-6778 GCF_002919855.1 Aeromonas sp. ASNIH8
GAGCAGTTCAAGTTACCCGCCCGCCGAGAACGAAGTTACCCAAGGTGCATCAAAGCCAAACCACAGAAGTATGCGACGAGAAAACCTAGTAAAAACAATGCCAGTCAGGCTTAACTGACTGGCATTACGCCTTCGGGCGCCGTTTTTGTTGCGCTGTTGCCAGGCTGGAGCCGGTTGGCGGGCTCGGTCATCCAGGCTGGCGGCATCCCGCCCCGGCCAGATCCGGCCACTGCCCGCTTCTGCCCGCCACCTCCCTTGATCCAGGTCAAGGGGGACTTAGGTCCCTTATTTTACGGTCAAGGGTGAGGTTGGTGAATGACACATAAGGATGTGCGTATGGAACTCAAGAGGGACCCGAGATGCTATACCGACGTCTGTATCGACGGTAAGTGGTATCACTACGATCACTGCAGCACTCACGTTTATATGCTGATGGGGGGCGCCGCCCCCAGCCTGCAGCTTGCCCATGAACCCGGCAGTGAAGAGGAGCTGGTGGAGATGCTCCGTCAGCACCCTCAACGCTGACTGCCTGCGGGCCATCGGGGGTATCGTCCCGGCGGCCCGCCTTGCTCAGCCCGCCTTGCGGCCCAGGATCTTCTTGCCCATCTCCAGCAAGGCCGTTGCCGCCGCATAGGCCTCGTCTGACTTGCCTATCTCGTCCGCCACGTAGAGAAAACCGGATCTGTACTTCTCCACCGCCTCGTGGGGAGTGGCTGCGTCGATGAAATCCTCTTCCACCTCGAACCCTTGTGTCAGCAGCGCCTCCTTCTCCGTGAGGAAGGTGGGGGAGGCCATGTCGACATAGGTATATTGCTGACGGCGGGAGGCGGGGACGCTGAAGAACTGGAATCTGGCCATGGATGTGGCTCCTCTGAACGGGTGATCTGCCATGGGGGGCGCTCGATGCGCCCGGCAAGATAAAGGAGCATTCGAGTCTTGCAGCAGACTACCTTGAGTCGTGAAGGGACGCAATCGGGCTGGTGATCACTCTGGCGACATGGGCGCAGCGCCCCACCTGCTTGTCAGGCAAGCACACCTTCCAGCACCCGCTGGGGAGTCTCGGGAGCGCAGTGGACAAGCAGTTGCTCCCCGGTCATGGGGCGTCCGAGCAGGTAGCCCTGCAAGGTGTCGCAGCCCAGCTCGGTCAGCAGGTCCCGCTGCTCCGGGGTTTCCACCCCCTCTGCCACGATGCGCATCTCCAGGGCCTGACCCAGGGCGATGATGGCGGCGATGATGGTGGCATCGTCGCCTCCCCGTTCCAGGGTGGTGACAAAGCCCCGGTCAATCTTGAGCTCGTTGGCGGGGAAGCGCTTGAGGTAGAGCAGACTGGAGTAGCCGGTGCCGAAGTCGTCGATGGAGATGCCAAGGCCGAGCTCGGCCAGACGGTTGAGGATGGCGAGGCTCTCCTCGGCCTTCTGCATGGCGGTGGATTCGGTGATCTCCAGGGTCAGGTGACGGGCCTCGAGCCGATGGCGGGCGAGGGCGCCCTGCACCTCCTCCAGCAACCCGGGGCTGGCGAGCTGGATGGTGGAGAGATTGACCGCCACGCTCCAGTCGTGATGACCCGCCGCCCGCCAGGCGCTCATCTGGCGGCACGCCTCGTCGATGACCCAGTTGCCGATGGGGATGATGAGCCTGCTCTTCTCCGCCAGCGGCAGGAAGCTGGCCGGCGAGACGGCACCATGCTCCGGGTGCTGCCAGCGCAGCAGGGCCTCGGCGCCGACCACCTGGCCGCTGCGGGCACAGTATTTGGGCTGGTAGTGCAGGGCCAGCTCCCCCCGCTCCAGGGCGTGTTGCAGCTCCTTGTGCAGCAGGAACTGCTGGTGGGCGTTGGCGTTCATGGCGCTGTCGAAGTAGTAGTAGTCGTTGCGCCCCTGCTCCTTGGCGTAATACATGGCGGCATCGGCGTTGAGGGTCAGCTCGTGCAGGCTGGTGCCATCCTGGGGATAGACGGCAATGCCGATGCTGGCGGTGATGTGCAGGCTGTGGTGCTCCCACTCATAGGGCTGGGCCAGGGTGGCCAGCAGCCGCTCGGCAAAGGCCGTGGCCTGGCTCACGTCCCCCGGCGCCAGGGCCAGCACGAACTCGTCCCCGCCAAAGCGCGAGGCGGTGTCGCTGGCACCGAGCAGGCCGGTGATGCGCTGGGCCACCTCGGCCAGCAGCAGATCCCCGGTGTGGTGGCCGTGGGCATCGTTGATGATCTTGAAGCCGTCGAGATCGAGAAACAGCAGGGAGAAGCTGCGCTGGCTGTGCTGACACTCCTGGATGCGCTGCTCCAGCCGGTCGGCAAACAGCAGCCGGTTGGGCAGCCGGGTCAGGCTGTCATGGAGCGCCAGCTTGAGCAGCTCGTCGTGGGCCTGGTGCAGGGAGGTGGAGAGCTTGGCGGCGTGGGCATCCAGCATGGAGAGCACGAAGGCGATGGCGAACACCGCCAGGGTCACTATGATGACCACGGTTGCCAACCACTGGGTATTGAGACCGGTGTAGAGGGCCCCGCACAGGCTCTCTGCGGGGAACTGGGCCGCAGCCATGCCGGTGTAGTGCATGCCGATGATGGCCGCCCCCATCACCAGGGAGGCGAGGGCCTTGCTGAAGAAGGCGCGGGGCGAGCTGTTGCGCAGGCGAAACGCTATCCAGAGCGCGGCACCCGAGGCGAATACCGCGATGAGGATGGAGAGGATGAAGAGCCCAGGCAGGTAGTGGATGCCGGGCGTTATCTTCATGGCCGCCATGCCGATGTAGTGCATGGTGGCGATGCCGGCCCCCATCAGCACGGCCCCGAACAGGATCTGGTGCCAGGGGAGCTGGGGACGACTCACCAGCCAGAGCGCAAAGGCCGAGGAGCCGATGGCCGCCACCAGGGAGAGACCGGTGAGGGTCAGATCGTATCCCAGCGCGATGGGCAGGTTGAAGGCGAGCATGCCGATAAAATGCATGGACCAGATGCCGAGCCCCATGGCGAAGGCTCCCCCCGCGAGCCAGAGCACGGCGGCCCGTCCCCGACTCTGGCTCACCCGACTGGTCATGGTCAGCGCCGTGTAGGAGGCGAGCACCGCCACCAGGATGGAGAAGAACACCAGATCCTGGCTGTAATAACTGTCGAGCATGGGGTGGGTTGGGGTCACGTTCATTTACTCTGGGGTACATCAGGGCCTGAGCCTGGGCCGGGTCAGGGGAAATCGGGTGGCAGATTGTACACTAGGCGTCCCTGTCTTGAGCCAGAGATTCGTACCAAAATGGCCCCCGGATCAGAGCAAAAACTCTGTCTTTTCTGGCATTGGCCGCCATCCTGTGACCGATAAACCGGCACATCCCCATTTTATCCCGTCTGAACAACAAGATAGGGGAGCATGGGGCGCTTGCCACGGCGCTGGCGGGCCCGTGGCGAAGGCGTGTGGTATGCGCACAAGGCGCCTGTGCGATAAAGGTGCGCAGCCCCTGTTGTCCTTTCACGATCGCCGCAGACCATGCGCTCAAGGAGTCAGCACAAGCCTGCATCCTCCGGGTCTTGGTTGACCCGGTACATCTGTTATCATCTTCCCCCTGTTTTTCTTATCTCGTTGACTCTGCTGGAGAAACCATGTCTCGAACCCTCTATTTGCTGCGCCACGGCCAGACCCGTTATAACGCCGAATTGCGGTTGCAGGGGCGTTGCAACTCCGAGCTGACCCCCAGGGGAGAAGCCCAGGCCCTCGCCATGGGGGCCCGTCTGGCCAAGCTCCTGACCGAGCCCACCGACTGGACGATCTACGCCAGCCCCCTCGGCCGGGCACGGCAGACGGCGGAGCGGGTGTGTCAGCAGCTTGGCTTGGACCAGGAGCGCATCATCTGGGACGAGCGGCTGGTGGAGCTAGGGATGGGGGAGTGGGAGAGTCGCCGGGTGCCCGAGCTGCTGGCGGCCTACCCCGAGCTGGATCTGGAGGAGCCGGACTGGTATCTGCGGGCCCCCCATGGCGAGAGTTTTGAGAGCATTCAGCGCCGGGCCCGGCAATGGCTTGAGGACGAGCACATTGCCGAGCAGGCCATCGTGGTTTCTCACGGTCTCTTTGGCGCCATGCTGCGCGGCGCCTATGTGGATCTGGACTACACCACCACCTGGCTTCAGGAGCTGCCTCAGGATGCCTTCTTCAAACTCAGTGGCGGTCGCATAGAGCGGATTGCCTGCTGACCACACGAAGGCGGCCCGCCGTGGGTGGGCCTTGTTGTGATGGGTCGCTCAGCCAACTACCAATTTGGCCGCTTCTTTCCACATAAAAGGCGGCATCGGAGTAGTGAGACGCCATTTAATGTTCATCGGTTGGCTACCGCTGTGGGAGATGTACTCCACCTCACCGAAGTTCACAAAGCCAAGGGTGCGGCCAAATTCATCTTTGCTCTGCTCACGAACGAACAGAAACAAACGCTTACCTTCTGCTCTGTGGTTTATGTAACTCAGCCCCTTACCTCGCTCTGGGCGAGCGCTGTTTTGGCTCTGCCAATGGAACAGCGACTCGTTGATGGCGTAGTCGTGATAACGGGTGGTGGGGGAGAAGTGCTGCTCCGTTTTGTTCAAGGTCACGAACAGCAACTCGATATTGTGCTCTGCGATGACATATACCCCTTCGCG
Source organism: Aeromonas sp. ASNIH8 (assembly GCF_002919855.1). Lineage (NCBI taxonomy): Bacteria > Pseudomonadati > Pseudomonadota > Gammaproteobacteria > Aeromonadales > Aeromonadaceae > Aeromonas > Aeromonas sp. ASNIH8. The sequence continues at coordinate 4,607 of NZ_PQLN01000150.1, forward strand.
AGCCGAGGGCTGTTGCGTGAAGGTGGTTGCCCCAAAGCCAACCAGCACCTGCTCTCTGGCATAACGGGCATGCAGTTGCAGTGGATTGCCGGGAAGATCCGGCATGGCTCTTTGTTCGTGCTGCACCCGGTTGATCAGCATAGGCAACAGATCTGCCAGCTCGGCCCTCAACTCAAGTTGATTGAGTTGTTTCAGGCTGTGCGCCAACGTTCTAAAGCCTGCGTTGGGGCCGCTTTGTTGCCAGAAGTCGTAATGGCACATTAAGGCCATCCGCTCATCGTGTTCAGCCGTTAAGGTAAAGGCGCTTTCCACCAAGGTTTGTAAGAAGTTCAAGTAATGGAGCGCATCACAGCCCAATAGCCGGGTTTTGATGGCCCGGGTGTAGAGGGTCGACAGCTTCTCATCGCTCATTTCAGAAACGGTATGGTTGTGGGCCTGTTTGACCAAGGCGCTCCAATTGCCGCGCTTGTAGATCTCCTCAAGGCTGATATGAGGGTAGAACTTCAGAAAATTCGCCAGTGTCAGCGGTAAATCGCAATCCTGTGAGAAACGGCGGATCAGGCCTATGAGGCGCGATGTATTGAGAGTCGCCTTTTTGATATTGCTCAGAATTAACTCTTGGGTCTGTTTTGAGAGCTCGATACGGCAGCCCAAGGGGGCGTGAGGGAAGCCCTGTTTTATCTCGTGGCTGATCGCTTTATTGGTTTTACCCACCAGTGCCCGGAATTTCTGGGCAAAGTCATACTCCGCACAGGCATTCCCAACAAAGTCCAATACGGTGCAGCACTCTTTATCGCTCGCCAGTCGCAGGCCGCGCCCCAATTGCTGCAAGGGAAGGTGCGAATAAGTCATATGGCACGAGAGCATTTACTGGTAACCCATTGATATTAAATGACTAAAATTTTCATTTTTTGTTCTTGGGATACTTGTTCGCACTTTCCCTAGTCTTGATGCCAACAGTTGTGTGATGAGTTGTTCATAAATACCACATTGCTGCATGGTGACTGACCTTGAATTTTGTGCATAAGGGGAGTAGGCAGGGTATCATTTTTTTTAGCTAAATCAGTAAGCTGTTATCTAATTTTGTCCATTTGAAGATCTATCTAGCCATGGGTGGCGAAGATAGAGAAGGCGAACCACAGGGAGGTGGTGATGGATCCAATTTCTTATCTTTTTTCGGCTTATCTCAATCTGGTGCAGCAACAGGTGACGGATATCTATGGCACCGAGCTAAAAACGCTGGTAGTGCCCTATGAGGGAGAGCAGGTTCCCTTCTCTTTCCAGCTCTGGCAGATAAAACAGCAAAGTGTCTGCCGTCCCTACGAGCAAGATGTGCGGCGCTTCAGTCAGTGCACAGTCAAGGCGCAGGCACTGTTTGGAAAACTGTGCGATGACCTGACACGGCAAGACGACAGCAGTTGGCAGCTTCCCAAGTACCGCACCATGTACTGCTCGGCCGCCATCGGCTATCGCCCCATGATTGCGGAGATCGCCGATGCCCAGCCGAGCCCGAGTAAGCTCGCGGAGCGGGCCTGCAATCAGGCCATTCTGGCGGCCATGGGCAGTGATGACGAAACCCTGCTGGCCCAGCGTGACAAGGCGTGTGCCGCCGTGCGTTAAGGTATTTCCCTAGTCAAAATAAGTGGTTAGCCCCCTGTGCACCATGCCACAGTTTCTATTGAGGCGGGTGGGTATGATGGTGCGGCAATCACCATGACAGGGAGCAAGCATGATAAGCCATATCGACCATCTGGTATTGACGGTCAGCGACATTGAGCGGGCGATGGCGTTTTACAGCGGCGCCTTCAAGATGGAGCCCATCACCTTCGGGGCAGGCCGCCGGGCGCTGCGCTTTGGCAACCAGAAGATCAATTTGCAGTTGCTGGGGGAGGAGGCGCGCAACCGGGCGCAGGTGGGGTCGGGGGATCTCTGCCTCATCACCAGCTGGCCCCTGGATCAGGTGATGGCCCAGCTGGCGAGCCAGGGGGTCGAAATCGTGGAGGGGCCAGTGATGAAAAGCGGTGCCTGTGGTCCCATCTTAAATGCGAAAGGGGACTCCCTCCGACGTAGGTGGGAGGGGAATTTCGCCGGGGCGTCAGCCCCGCTGGTTTTGAATGTATTGCTTGATCACCTCCAACGGTGCTCCGCCGCAAGAGCCCGCAAAGTAAGAGC
>NZ_PQLN01000151.1:0-6752 GCF_002919855.1 Aeromonas sp. ASNIH8
GATCATGCGGGCAATGCCCAGTTCCTGGCAGAGTGCGGCGACCAAACCAAGGTGATCGAGGTTACGGATCGAGATAGCGGGTGCGGCCATGATGATCTACCTGCAAAAGAGAGTAATAGATCAGAACGGCCGATCGCCGTCAAGCACTGAAAATAGCAAAATCAGGTGCGGAATGACGGATCCATTTTAGATCAAAAAAACAACTAAAAATGCAGAAACCTGAAGTGCTAATTTTGGCAACATAAAATTTCCTCAGCTAACCTAGACAGACTTAACGGCAATAAGGCATTGATTTTAAAGATTATATTTATTTGATGTTTGACGTATTCTGATGACATTTTAACTCTATTAACAGGTACGGCCTTCTAAGCCGTGGGTCGCAGGTTCGAATCCTGCAGGGCGCGCCATCGATACACATGAGTTTGATTGCTGTATCGAAGGCAGATTTCAGTGGTGGCTGTAGCTCAGTTGGTAGAGTCCCGGATTGTGATTCCGGTTGTCGTGGGTTCGAGCCCCATCAGCCACCCCATTATTCCCCTCCAGGCTGGGATCAGCCTGATGAGACAGCAGCACGCTGTCTGTTTGGACCGGCCACTGGCCGGTCTTTTTGTTTCTGCGCCGTCCTCTTTTTGGCGCAACGCCCCCACCCCATCCTCTGGCGCTCGGCGCCCTGCTCAGGACGCAATCCAGACCGCCGTCACAAAAATGGGGTTTTCTGCCCCGCTCAAGACAAGCCCTCCTCATGCCATGACCCAGCGCAAGTCCAGGTCTGATCCCTCGTGTTATGGATAAAAAGATTGATAACACGGCTGCCAGGGCGATTCACTCCTTCCTTCTCTTATCCCTTGTAGAGGAGCAGCCAAATTCGATGGCACCGATTCATCTTTTCGTAATACGGTCATCCCATCCTTAATCAATTAGCTGAAATATAAGGAGTTATTGATAACCCCCCGATGCCGGTCCAAGGCCCAACCTGTCACATGCCCCGCCGGTTGCAGGAAAAGTTCCCATACTGAGTTGTCTGCATTGCACATGACTGCCAAGGAGAGACAGAGATGAGTGAAGAAAGCAAATGCCCCTTCAACCACACCGCCGGCGTCGGCAGAACCAATCGAGATTGGTGGCCGAACCAGTTGCGGCTGGATCTGCTGCATCAGCATTCCCCCGGCGCCGATCCCATGGACAAGGATTTTGACTACGCCAAGGCCTTCGCCAGCCTGGATTACAAGGCACTCAAGAGAGATCTGGTCAAGCTGATGACGGATTCCCAGGAGTGGTGGCCGGCGGACTTCGGTCACTACGGCCCCCAGTTCATCCGCATGACCTGGCATGCTGCGGGTACCTATCGCACCACCGACGGTCGCGGTGGCGGCGGCCGTGGCCAACAGCGCTTCGCCCCCCTCAACAGCTGGCCGGACAACGTCAACATCGACAAGTCCCGTCGCCTGCTCTGGCCCATCAAGCAGAAATACGGCAACAAGATTTCCTGGGCCGATCTGCTGATCCTCGCCGGCAATGTCGCCCTGGAGACCATGGGTTTTCGCACCTTCGGCTTTGGCGGTGGGCGGCCAGACGTGTGGGAGCCGGATCAGGACGTCAACTGGGGGGATGAAATTGCCTGGCTCGGGGTCGATCCCGATCGGGTCAAGGGCGATCGCGAGCTCACGGCCCCCTTCGGTGCCACCCACATGGGCCTCATCTACGTCAACCCGGAAGGGCCCAACGCCAGCGGTGACTACATGGAGGCTGCCAAGGACATCCGTTCCACCTTCGGTCGCATGGCCATGAACGATGAAGAGACGGTCGCCCTTATCGCGGGCGGCCACACCTTCGGCAAGGCCCACGGCGCCGCGCCCGAATCCCACAAGGGGCCAGAGCCGGAAGCCGCGCCTCTGGAGGCCCAGGGCCTCGGCTGGATGAGCGACTTCGGCAGCGGCCATGGCAAGGACACCGTCTCGAGCGGGCTCGAAGTGACCTGGACCAAGACACCGGCCCTGTGGAGCAACAACTTCTTTGAAAACTTGTTCAACTACGAGTGGGAGCTGACCAAGTCGCCTGCCGGCGCCAAGCAGTGGGTGGCCAAGGATGCACCGGAGATCATTCCCGATGCGCACATCCCGGGCAAGTTCCACAAGCCGACCATGCTCACTACCGACCTGACCCTGCGCTTTGACCCCGAGTTTGGCAAGATCTCCCGCCACTTCTACGAGGATCCGCAGGCCTTCGCCGATGCCTTCGCCCGCGCCTGGTTCAAGCTGACCCACCGTGACATGGGCCCCATCGCCCGCTACCTGGGGCCGGAGGTACCCAAAGAGGAGCTGATCTGGCAAGACCCCATCCCCGCCGTCAATCATCCCCTGATCGATGACAAGGACGTGGCCCTGCTCAAGGAGAAGATCCTGGCGGCCTCCCTGTCCGTGGCCGAGCTGGTGTCGACCGCCTGGGCTTCCGCGTCCACCTTCCGTGGCTCTGACAAACGCGGTGGCGCCAACGGTGCCCGCATCCGCCTGGCCCCGCAGAAGGAGTGGGCCGTGAACCAGCCTGCCCAGCTTGCGAAAGTGCTTCAGGCCCTCGACGGGATACAGCAGGCCTTCAACGCCTCAGCCACCGGCGGCAAGCGGGTCTCCCTCGCCGATCTCATCGTGCTGGCGGGCAGCGTGGGGGTCGAGCAGGCCGCGAAGAGAGCAGGTGTCGCCGTGACCGTGCCCTTCACTCCGGGCCGGATGGATGCCTCCCAGGCCCAGACAGATGTGGACTCCTTCGCGGTGCTCGAGCCCCTCGCAGATGGATTTCGCAACTACGCGGGCGAGTGCGCGGGCTTCGCGGAGACCATGCTGATCGACAAGGCGCAGCTGCTCACCCTGAGTGCCCCCGAGATGACGGTACTGGTGGGCGGCATGCGGGTGCTCGGCACCAACGCGGGCAACTGCCACGGGGCCTTTACCGCCGCCCCGGGTACCCTCTCCAACGACTTCTTCGTCAACCTGCTCGACATGGGCACGGAGTGGAAACCGGCGGCGGGCAGCCAGGGAGTCTATGAAGGCCGTGATCGCCAGAGCGGCAAGGTGAAGTGGACCGGAACCCGGGTCGATCTGGTGTTCGGTTCCAACTCCCAGCTGCGCGCCCTGGCAGAGGTCTACGCCAGTGCGGATGCCAAGGAGAAGTTCGTGAAGGACTTCGTGGCGGCCTGGACCAAGGTGATGAATCTGGATCGCTTCGACCTCGCCTGAGGCTAAAGCACTGCTCGACCACCAAGCCCGGTATCACTACCGGGCTTTTTTATCGATGCTAAAGGGGAGTCCCATCCCTCCCCTTTGAGTGCTGCCATCGACCAGCCCGCAAGGGGAGATGGCCAATGCCCCCAGCCCCGGGAAACCAGGAAATACCCCAGCAGGGCCTGCCGCCAGCGGGATCCGTCAGCTCGGTCGAAGATTTTGAGTACCAGATCAAGTACCAGCGGGCCTTCGAGGCTGCCTTGTGGAACATGCCGGCGGTCGCCATCTACAGCTTCCGGCGCGCCGCCTTCGACAATCTGGGTCTCAAAGACAACGACATCATCGCCTATTCCAAGCCTGCCACCCCGCATCTCGAGGCCATCACGGCCAACAGCACCACCCCCTACATCACGGCCTTCACCGACTTGCAACACGGCCCCACCGTGCTGGAAGTGCCCACTGCGGGCCCGGATGGCAGCCTGTATGGGCAGATTGTCGATGCCTGGCAATTCACCATCGCGGATGTAGGCCCGGCGGGGCTCGACCAAGGCAAGGGCGGCAAGTTTTTGCTGACGCCCCCCGGCTACAGCGAGCCGATCCCGGCCGGCTATCTGCATGTTCCTTCCCCGAATTATCGCGTGGCGTTTGCCTTTCGCTCTGTGCCGGCGCCCGGCAAGTCGACGAACGATGCCTATCACTACTCCAAGCGCCTGCGCATGTACTCTCTCTCCGAGGCGAGCAATCCGCCGACCCAGCGCTTCGTCGATCCTGGCAACAAGCGCTACCCGACCCAGCCCTACTACGACGAGCGTCACTTCGACGACCTGCACGCGGTGGCCAGCGTCGAGCCCGTGCGCGAGCAGGACAAGGTGATGATGGGGATGCTCACCTCCCTTGGCATAGGTCGCGGCACCTCATTCAACCCGGATGAGAAAACCCGCAAGGCGCTGCGCCAGGCGGCCATCGATGCCTGGTTCTACATGCAGCATTGGTATGACAATTTCCCGAAGGAGAAACGCTACTGGCCTGATCGGCACTACGCCTCCCTCTTGCAGAGCGATGACAACAAGACCTTCACCTTCACCTATGAGGATCGCATCGACCTCATCAATCGCGCCGCCGAGTACTTCTGGTGTACCTATATGCCCAAGGCGCTGAGCGATACCCCGGCCACCCAGTACCTGATGTGCCTCGCGGACAACAACGGCAAACTGCTGGAAGCCGGTCAGCTCTACAAGCTCACCATCCCGGCCAAGATGCCGGTCAAGCAGTTCTGGGCACTGACGGTCTACAACCGCGACACCATGTCCTTTATCTACAGCGAGAGCGGGCGCACCACCCTCTCCTCCTACGATCTCGACAAGATGGCCAAGAACCCGGACGGCAGCATCACCCTCTACGTGGGCCCGACCGCCCCGCCAGGCAAGGAAAACAACTGGATCCCGACCAGTGGCAAACGCCCGCTGCCGGCCATGCGCTTCTATGGCCCGACCGACGAGTTGAACCACAAGACCTTCAAGCTGGCGGATTTCGAGCGGGTGTAAACGATGAACAGGCGTGGAGCACCATGAGAAAGACATCCCTTGCGGCAGCAACATGTCTCGCTACCACGCCTTCATGGCACAAATCACTGACAAGATGGCACAGGATGCCCATATCTACGGCTATTCCATGGAGGAAGCCTACAAGTTCTTCTATGGAACGGCGATCAAGACCGGCACCCCGCGAAACCGCTTCCAGAACATTCGCCACCTGGCGGACGATACCGAACACCCGGGCATCAACAACGATACCCTGCACCTGCAAGGCTGGCTGGATCTCAGTGCGGAGCCGGTGATCGTCAGTATGCCGGGTATGGACAATGGCCGTTGCTGGATCCTGCACCCCCTGGACATGGGCCATTACACCACCTCGATGAGCGGCTGACGCACCCAAGGCACCAAGGAGGGTCACTTCACAGGTCGGTTTTTTATTGCCGGATAAGGGCGGGATCCACGGCTAGACAGATTCGGTGTCGAGCCGGGATCTCGCTTATTTACAGTCAGACATTCACTGCCTTTTCTATTAAAGAGATTGCATAAACACATGGTTGAATGATGATTTATGAGATCAATAACAGGTTCTATTTAATACAGGCAGCATGTTAAACAACCCCGCTATAGTGTCCCGCCGTTGCTGGCGATGACTCTGCGATACCAGTCGAAGCTGCGCTTCTTGCTGCGCGCAAAGCTGCCGCTGCCGTCGTCGTTCTTGTCCACGTGGATAAAGCCGTAGCGCTTGCTGTATTCCCCTGTGGTGAAGGAGACGCAGTCGAGACATCCCCAGGGGGTGTAACCCATCACCTCCACCCCGTCCTCGACGATGGCAAGCTTCATCTGCTCGATATGGGCCCGCAAGTAAGCGATGCGGTAGTCATCGTCTATCTCTCCCCGCTCGTCTTTCTGATCCCGCGCCCCGAAGCCGTTCTCGACGATAAACAGCGGCTTCTCGTAGCGGCCATGGAGCAGATTCAGGGTATAACGCAGCCCGACGGGGTCGATTTGCCAGCCCCACTCGGAGGCCTGCACATGGGGATTTGGCACACTGCCCTCGAAGCCCGACAAGGCGGTGCCCGTGCCGGCGCCGTGGGCCCGCACCGCGTTGCTCATGTAGTAGCTGAGCCCGATGTAATCGGCGCAGCCCGCCCGCAGCGTCTCCTCATCCCCCGCTTCCATGACAATCTCATAGCCCTTGCGTTGCCACTCCTTGCGGATATAGGCGGGGTAATGGCCGCGCATGTGAACGTCCCCGAACAGGAAGCGCTCGCGCATGGCGATTTCCGCATACATCACATCGTCCGGGTGGCAGGAGTAGGGGTAGAGGGGCACCATGGCCAGCATGCAGCCGATCTGCAAGCCCGGGTTGATCTCATGGCCCAGACTGACCACCTTGGCGCTCGCCACGAACTGATGGTGCAGCACCTGGTACATACACTCTTCCGGGTTCGGCTCCTGGTTGTAGATGACCCCGGAGCAGCAGTAGCCAAACAGCGGCACCTTCCAGTTGCGCTGGTTGTTGATCTCGTTGAAGGTCATCCAGTATTTGACCTTGTGCTGGTAGCGGCGCAGTACCACCTCGCTAAAGCGCACGAAGCAGTCCAGCACGGTGCGGCTCTTCCAGCCGCCGTATTCGGTCACCAGGTGGTTCGGCATCTCGAAGTGGGAGAGCGTGATGACGGGCTCGATGCCGTGGCGCAGCAGCTCGTCGAACATGTCGTCATAAAAACGCAGCCCCGCCTCGTTCGGCTCGGCCTCATCCCCCAGCGGGAAGATGCGCGACCAGGCGATGGAGGTGCGAAAACACTTGAAGCCCATCTCGGCAAACAGTGCGATGTCGTCTCTGTAGCGGTGGTAGAAATCCACCGCCTCGTGGTTGGCGTAGCGATGACCGGCCTCAATCTTGTCGGTGATGACGCGCTCCACCCCGTGGGCGCCGCTGGTGAGCACATCGACGATGCTGAGCCCCTTGCCGCCCTGATCCCAGCCCCCTTCTACCTGG
>NZ_PQLN01000152.1:0-6688 GCF_002919855.1 Aeromonas sp. ASNIH8
TGTCGTTTTCAGAAGGCGACTGCACGAAATATCAGGAGTCGGCTGCACTGCCAGAACTGGCCGCCTGCAAGGCAGCGTAGAGAGCGGTTTTTCCTACCTTGAGGCGTGCGGCGGCCTCGCGGACATTCAAGCCGTTGGCGACAAGCTCCCGCGCTCGTTGCAACTTGTCGGCAGTGACAACCGGCTTGCGTCCGCCTTTGCGCCCGCGTGCGGCGGCAGCGGTCAACCCGGCCTTGGTGCGCTCGCGGATCAGGTCGCGCTCGAACTGGCCCAGCGCACCGAACACATGGAAGATGAGCCGTCCGCCCGGCGTGGTGGTGTCGATGTTTTCAGTCAACGAGCGGAAGCCGACGCCCCGTGCTTCCAGCTTGCCGACCGTCTCAATCAGGTGCGGCAGGGAGCGGCCAAGCCGATCCAGCCGCCAGACGACCAGCACATCGCCATCGCGCAGATAAGCCAGCGCATCGGCCAAGCCGGGCCGGTCTGCCTTGGCCCCGGATGCCGTGTCCTCGAAAACCCGTTCGCAGCCTGCATTGCGCAGCGCATCCGTCTGCAAGGCGGTGTCCTGTTCCGCCGTCGATACCCGCGCATAGCCGATGAGTGCCATTTCCGCCCATTTGTCCGTTATACCGTCCGCCTATCTTATTGTCCGTCATCCCGTTGCGCAAGATGTTTTCGGACAGGCGTCCGGTTTGGCCGCCTAATGATCGTTTGGCGGACAAGGCGACTGGCATCAGCCGAACAGCTCGCTATGGGAGCCAAGCCGCGCCAGTCGCAGGGTGTCGGCGTCGGACTTGCGGTAGATCAGCAGCAGGTCGGGCTTGATGTGGCATTCGCGGTAGCCCGCCCAATCGCCGGAAAGATCGTGGTCGCGGTATCGCACATCCAGGGGCTGATCGGTCGCCAGCGCGACCAGAACCGGCTTGAGGTCATCATTCGTGCAGCGGACTCCTGATACTGTTCGTTCAATAGACGACTGCACAACAGCCTTCAAACCGCGTTGTCTGGTGCAGTCGTCTTCTGAAAATGACAGATCTGATTCTCATTGAAGCCTCTCAAAAACGATCGTTTGCGAGAAGCTAGACCATGCCAGCGGCTTACCGTACGATTTTTTCCGTTTTCTGAGGTGACCCCATGATGGAGCCACTACGCCCCCTCTTCATCGGGTTGACTCTACTGTTCCTGGGATTGGCATTCCGCAAGCTCTACCTGGTGCCACAGGTTTGTACGCCAGGTACACCCTGCGCCGATCCGCGCACGCTCGTGCGACAGCGACTCGTGTTCTGGATCGTCAGCGTGCTGCTGCTCGGCCTATTGGCCGTGCCGTGGCTCGCCCCGCTGTTCTACTGAAGGAGATTAACCATGCGCAAACTGCTGATCGCCGTGCTTTTCGCCTTGCCCTTCGTGGCGCTGGCGGCTCCCCCGAAAACCGTCACGCTCGACGTGCAGAACATGACGTGCGGACTCTGTCCGATCACGGTCAAGAAGTCGCTGGAGAAGGTGTCCGGCGTGAGTGACGTCCAGGTCAATTTCGACCAGAAGACGGCGACCGTCACCTACGATCCCGATAAGGCCCAGCCCGAGGCACTGACTGAGGCGACCGCGAACGCGGGATACCCCTCCACAGTGCAGAAGTGAGGTCACGATGAGCGCCATTGTCCTTGAGTCCGTGCTGACTTGCCCGCGCTGCGGCTTCGCCAAGCCGGAAACCATGCCCACGGACGCCTGCCAGTTCTATTACGAGTGCAGCAACTGCAAGGCGCTGCTGCGCCCCAACCCAGGGGATTGCTGCGTTTTCTGTTCGTTCGGCTCGGTGAAGTGCCCGCCGATCCAGCAGCAGCTTGGGTGTTGCTCATAGCGTTTAGGGGGATCACAGGTCGTCGTCTGGATTACGCAGTGGCCGCAGCTCGCCGCGCGCAACTTCTTCCGGTACCGCAAAGGAATACCGCCCGAGCATGTTGATGTGCTCGTAGATCAGCGGCGATAGCCGGGCCAAATCCTCTTCCAGCACTGGATAGCCGTGCTGCTTGAGCCGTTCCACGGCCGCCGTCATGTAGAGGGTGTTCCACAGCACGATGATGTTCACCACCAGGCCCAGAGCACCGAGCTGGTCTTCCTGGCCTTCGCGGTAGCGCTGGCGGAGCTCGCCGCGTTTGCCGTGGAACACGGCGCGGGCCAGGCTGTGCCGGCCTTCGCCTCGGTTCAACTGGGTCAGGGTGGCGCGGCGCTTGGACTCGTCGTCGATATAGGTCAACGTGTGCAGAGTCTTTTCGATCCGCCCGAATTCGGCCAGCGCCTGGGCCAGCCGGGTGGGTCTATCTCCCGTTTGCAGCGTGCGCATGATGCCAGTCGCCGGCACCCGGCCGAGTTTGAGCGAGCCGGCCAGGCGCAGCAGGTCGTCCCAGTGCTCGGCGATCAGGTCGAGTTTGACCGACTGGCGGGCCAGCCCGTTGAGCTTGCCGTAGTCCGCGTCCGGGCGCGTGCGCCAGAAGCGGGTACCGCCGACATCGGCCAGCCGCGGACTGAAGTGGTAGCCAAGTAGGCGGAAGAGCCCGAACACCACATCGCTGTAGGCCCCGGTGTCGGTCATGATTTGCGTCGGCTGCAACTCGGTCTGCTGTTCCAGCACGACCGCCAGCAACACCAGGCTGTCGCGCAGCGTGCCGGGCACGGTGATGGCGTTGAGGCCGGAGAATTGGTCGGAAATCAGGTTGTACCAGGTGACACCCCGGCCGGTGCCGAAATACTTCGGATTGGGGCCGGCATGCACGGTGCGCACCGGTACGACGAAGCGCATGCCATCGGCGGAGGCGACCTCGCCGCCACCCCAGACTTGGGCCAGTTCCAGTTGGCTTTGCGCTCCGACCAGGATGGCGTTAGCCGCTGACAGGGTGTCGTCGCGGATATAATTCTGGCTGACCCAGGACAGCCGGTCACGGCGCAGCGCCGGGTTGTCGGTGCGGATCAAGGGCTCCAGGCCGGTGTTGCAGGCCCCGCCCAACAGCACCGCGCAGAGGCTGGTGACCAGGTTGTCGGCGCGTGCATTGCGTTCGGAGACATGGGTGAAGGCCTCGGAAAAGCCAGTGCGGGCGGCGATTTCCAAGAGGATTTCCGGCAGATCGACACGCGGCATCAGGTCAGACACGGCCGCCCGCAGTTGCAGCAACGAGCAGGGCTCGTCCAGCTTGTCCAGCGCCCCGAGCGACAGTTCGGTCTTGCCCTCGGTGTTCTCGCTCAGTTGAATCGCCGGGTTGTCGGGCAGGCGCGCGGCTACTGCCAGCCAGGTTGCATCCAGCTCGACGGACAAGGCGTCCAGGGTGGTTTTGGCGTCGATGGTCAGGCCCAGTGACCGGCAGATGATCGGTCGCGCCGCCAGCCATTCGGCACCGTCGAGCAGGCCAAGACGCGGGTCGGCATAGCGCCAACTGGGCGAGACGAAGACATCGTGGCGGCGCAGGGCCGTGCGCAGCGCATCGAGCGTGCAGAACACATAGGCACCCATGTCGAGGGAGCCATCTTCGCGGGTGATGTGCTTCTGCCAAGCCTTGGCCACGATCTCCTGCGGCGCGTCATCCTCTGGCTTCCGGCGCGGCAGGTTCAGTTGCAGCCACTCCAGACTAGCCGCCACGCCCTTGCCGGCCGGGCTGAAGCCGAAGCGGATGTGCTTGAGCAGGTCGGGCAGGAAGCGGCGCACGCTGCGGTAGCGCGCTTCCAATGCAAGAAAATAGACGTCATCTACCGGGCGGATCAGCGCGTTGACCTCTTCCAGGGCCTTTTCCAGGGTGGTCCTCGGCAGGTCGTTGAACAGCCGGGCGCGCACGTTGTCATCGCTGATCGAGCTGTCCAGCACGACCTTGCACGCGGCGGCGAGCGTCGCGGCCGACCGATCCAGGTCTTTCAGGCTGCGCATGCGGGCTTTCTTGTCGGCCTTCTCCGCGTTGCTGAACAGGTCGCGCAGCAAGGCCTCCAGGACTTCCAGTGCGTCGTCGTGCGCAGTCGCCTCCAGGCAGAGTGCGAAGGCCACCAGTGTCGCCATCCGCCGCGACGCCGGCAGCCGATTAATCGCGGTGACCTTGGCCGTGTTGGCGAAGCGGGCCAGGGCGGCGATACGGCTGGGAGGGATGTGCGCCGCCGCCGGCAAGGTGATGCCGATGCCGCGCACGTCATCGAGCCGGCGCAGTGCCCGAATCAACGCGGGGCCACTGACCATGACCGGGCCGGAGCGCAATTGATCCAGCCGGGAGCTGCGGTTGCCTTCGGCCACCGTCAGCAAGTCTTGCAGTTGCAATCGCTGTTCCTCAGTCACGCTGCGGCCCAGCGTAAACCAGAGGCGTTCTTCGACCCGACTGCGCAACTGGGCGATAAAGCGCTCTAGTTGAGACACACCAGGCAGGAGGACTTTCTGTGTGAACAGCCACGAGGTGGCTCGCTCAAACAGCACTCCCGGCCGGTCGGTGCCCGTCCAGCAGAGGGCATACAGCCAGCGGCTCAAGCGAAAGCCGATGCCCGGATCGGTGAAATGACGATAGCCAAAGCGGTTCTGAATATCGGTGGCATGTATCCAGCGGCGATGATCGCTATAGCGCTGGAGGCAGTCGGGGTCTGGAATCGCCAGTTGTCGGCAAAGCACCTGCAGGACTTCCACCGGCACGGCGGCGGGCTTGTCCGGCAGAACGCCAACGAAGCGGACGGTGGTCAGCAGAACGGCATAACCCAGACGGTTATGGTTACCCCGCAGCACCTGGATGGCTTCACGGTCTTCATCGCTCAGGTGGAAGTAACGTTCCAGCTCTTCACGGCTGGGCGAATCAACATAGCGGCCAAAACCGTCGCGTTGCTCTTGAGTCAGAAAACCGACCGGCATTGATCACAGCACCTCGACGCAGAACACGGCGGGCGTGACGATCCGCGTGCGTTCGATGTGCCCGCGTTGCAGCAGGCCGGCGCGGCGATCACCGGTTACCAGGTAGTCCGCATCGCCCGCCAAGGCCATGGCCAGCAAAAACGAGTCATCCGGATCATCGGCTTCGACCTCGATGGTCAGGCGCTCCAGTACCACAGCCCGTTGCAGGTTATTGATCATGGCGCCCACCTTGGCGGGCTGTAGGATGGCCTGAAGCTTGGGATAGCGGCTGGCTCGACGAATTTCATCGAGTTGCATCCGCGAGGTCACCACCTCGAAACGCGCCGCCCGCCAGGCACGGTAGATCGCATCGGGCGCGCCATGTGGCGAGATCAGGGCGCTGAACAGGATGTTGGTATCCAACACGACCCGCATCAGCGCTTACGTGCCCAGTCGAGCGCTTCGTCAACCGCGTTGGTCAATTCTGCCTCACTCAGATGGGCGTTAGCGGCCTTGGCCTGCTCAGCGCTCAGCTCCAGGATGTGTGCCCGTACCGCTTCTTCGATGAAGCGCGACAGGTCGCCCTTACGGCCGCCGCCCTGGCTGGCCAGAAACATCCGAAGCGACTGGTCGGTGTCGGCCGAGACGGCGACATTCCAGCGAATGGTATTCATAGCGTTCTCCGCTAATAGGTGTTTGTGTGTTTATACGCCAATCACAAAGGGCGATGCAATGGTTCGACAAAACGAAGGTTTTGCCGAACTCTATCGAGGAATGGCTCGGTTCGTTAAGCTCCCCGCGCTACGGTTCAAATAACTGGTACGCTTAATCAAAGTTCAACTATTACTAACGTAGTCGAGTAAACAGTACTTTTGATGAAGATCGGTTATGCGCGAGTGAGCACTCGGGATCAGAAAGCCGACCTACAAGTCGATGCCCTGAAACAGGCCGGGTGCGAACGCATCTACCAAGACATCGCCAGCGGCGCGAAAAGCGCCCGGCCGGAGTTGGACAAACTGCTGGCCAACGTGCGGCCGGGTGATGCCGTGGTGATCTGGAAGCTGGATCGCCTTGGGCGTTCCCTCAAGCACCTGGTCGAGTTGGTCGGCGAGCTGGCAGAGCGCAAGGTCGGCTTACAGAGCCTGAATGACCCCATCGACACCACCCACGCCCAAGGCCGCCTGGTGTTCAACCTGTTCGCCTCGCTGGCGGAGTTCGAGCGCGAGCTGATCCGCGAGCGGACTCAGGCGGGTCTGTCGGCCGCACGGGCGCGTGGCCGGATCGGTGGCCGTCCCAAGGGCCTGCCAGCCAAGGCTGAGGCCACCGCCATGGCGGCCGAAACCCTCTACCGCGAAGGTCGCCTGAGCGTCAGCGCGATCGGCGAGAAGCTGCACATCTCCAAGAGCACGCTGTACAGCTACCTGCGCCACCGTGGTGTCGAGATCGGCGCGTACCAGAAGAGCGCCAGGTCACGCGACCAGCAGCCTTCGGCCGCGTCGCCGGCAGAGCCGCCCGCCGCCGAGCGGGTGGCCACCGTCACCCTGCGCCTCGCGGTGGTGAATAACAGCAAGTTCGTGCGCGGCCGGAAGCGGGCCACGGAGAACATTGAGCGCTACTGCCTGGAGCCCTATGGCATGAAGCGGCTGGATGCCGGCCACTATGAGTTGACCATTCCGTATCGGAGCGACGATGAGCTGGACAAGAGCGTGCATGACCTGCTGACCGAGATCAGCCAGGAGGCCGACATGCGCAACTGTTTTGTCGAGATGGGCGCCTGGGAAGAAGACACCGAAAAGCGTTGGTAGGGCTTACGTTGGTTTTTGGTTCCATTGCTCCCCAAACCCC
>NZ_PQLN01000153.1:0-6572 GCF_002919855.1 Aeromonas sp. ASNIH8
AAGTTGGAGTGGGCAATGGTGTATTTATCCAAAAACGGCAAAAAGAGTAGGCAGAGAAAATCCAAGCAAAACAACACGTTAGACGGTATTATTAATTCGCTTGCCGCTTAAGGTTCTGTACATGAAGTTGACATAACACACAACCATAAATCAGTAACTTACTTGAGTTTTATAACCTATAAGTTGACATAAAAATAACCCATAAGCTGACATAATAATGTACCGTCAACTCCTATCCCCCCTTATCAGGTTGTAATTTTACTACAAAAAAACAATTCAGGATTCACAACAAGTATTTGGCAGCTTCAGTTTTAATGAATCACCTTCCTCTTAAACCATGTTCTGGATCAATCAAGTCTCTTCTTGCTTTTGTCAAAAACATCTCAAAAACACCATATATATGGATAAAACAAAAAATAAATGCTATATATTGTGGTTGCAATGGCAAACCCTAGCGTTCAACAGACTCATAATTTGTAATGATCATGGATGTCTCACAGAGGAGATTGAAGTGGAAAAACTAGAGAAGCCTAACCCCGCAAATGGGCGCTATAACACCAATGAAGAGACGAAGCGGATCGTCTGGATACAGTCTGCTGGACATTGTGAGCTATGTGGCAATGATCTTACGCACGACTATCGCGTAGGCAAACCCATGAAGTGGGGTGAGGTTGCCCATGTATTGCCAGCTAGCCCAAAGGGTCCGAGGGGACGTAAGGATCATGACGAAGCAAAAGCACAGGCGCTCACAAATGACTCTGCCAATCTGATGCTCCTGTGCCCTAGCTGTCATGACAAGATTGACCGTGACGCAGATGGCTACCCAGAGGAAGACTTAAGTGGCCTTCACCAAGCATACTTGGACCGCATTAGGCTCGCAGCTACGACACCCAATGGTGGTCGGGCCATACCCGTGATCGTGCTGAGTCAGCACTTCGCAACGACTAATGACATCCACACTCGCGACTTATTGGTTGCAATGTCTTCCGAAGGATTAACGGCAATTGATCACCCAATTAGGATCACGTTTCCAGCACCAGGACCTCGTGGTAGGGATGTATTTTACTGGCAAAATATCAAGGACAGCATCCTGCACGACTTGGAACAGCAGCTAAGACGCCGTGGAGGTATATATAGCGACACGCCTGCGATTGCCGTTGTGGGTGTAGCCGATATTCCTGCGCTGATGCTACTGGGGCAGACCATAGGAGACCGTTCCAAGCGCCTACTTTTTTCCTTCAATCGCGAGTATCAACTTCGTTGGCCCGATCAGTCAGCTGATCCGCCGGAGTATCTGTTTGCTTCCCCACCAGATGGCGATGCCCCACTGGCACTGGTCCTATCCATATCCGCACAAGTCCCCCACCGCGATGTAAACGATGCCTTACCTGGTGCGCGCATCGCAGAGCTGACTATCCCTGAGCCCAGTTATATGATGGTCCAGAACCGTCGTGTGATTCATGCGTTCCGCAACGCACTCCAGATACGCTTGAGCCAACTCGAGGCCATGACAGCGAGTACGATCCATGTGTTCCCAGCAATTCCAGCTGCACTAGCGATCGAGTTTGGTGCCTTGCTCACTACGCAACATCAGCATCAGTACCTGATCTTTGATCGCGATAAAGACAGCCAAAACAAGTTCAAGCCAACACTAAATTTGGGTCTCCAGGCCCAGGAGGCCCAGTAATGTCCATGAGTAATGAACAAACTAAACGCGACAGTTGGCAGCACTTCCTGCTTCGTGCAGCAAGAGAGATCTCACTGTCGGAACCGCAGTACAGCAAGATCAACGAACGCTACTCTCAGCTACAAAAGATACTCTCTGCTTCTGACAATCCCCTATTGGCTGAGGCACATATCTTTGTTCAAGGCTCCATTCGGTTACAGACAACCATCAAACCCGTCTCTGGTGCCTTCGCAGATATGAACACCATCGACGCTGATGCAATCATCTGGCTACCTCATGCACAAGGGGTTGATGCGAATGAGGTCTTGGAGGCTATCGAAGCGAGGTTCAAAGAGGGTAGCCGCGTCCAGGAAGATATCCAGCCGTTGCGTCGTGGTATCCGGATTGTCTACGCCGATGAGAGCCCTGGTTTTCATATCGATGTCACACCAGCGCGCGCCATAAATGGAAATGTCGAAGAGAATGGTGAGGGTAAGTTAGAGGTCCCAGACCGAGTAACTGGTTGGAAAGCAAGTAGTCCCATTCCCTACTCCAACTGGCTACAGGCAGCGTCTACCCAACAGATAGTCGCCATGGATAGTCTCGCACTCAACAAGAGTGAACGCATCTTTGAGGCAGCAACGCAGGATCCTTTGCCGACCTATCAGGACTACCTAGACCAAGATCCACTTCGTGCGACTATCAAACTGCTGAAGCGACATCGCGATGAATGGGCCATTCGGACCAAAAATGAGGATTTTCGCCCTATTTCAGCCGTAATCACGACACTTGCCACCCATGCCTATCTTGATGTGGTGCAAGAGTCCAAGTCGAAGCCGCTACGACCGCTGGATGCTATCCTAGAAATTGTTCGCAGAATGCCGCAATACATCAAATACCAAGCTAATGATTATCTAGTTTGTAATCCAAAAGATAACGGTGAGAACTTTGCCGAGAAGTGGAACAGGCCTCTTGAAGGAGAACGCTACCGCCAGGCTTTTTATGCATGGCACTTGAGCGCGAGTATGTCGGTAGCTCTGGGGCTGGAGAGTTTCGACTCTGCAAATGACTTTGCCAAGGAGGTGAAAGAAAACTTCGGTATGGGACTGACGTTCATCACAGAGGTGAACAACGAAATCCCGGCTAATTGGACGATGCCGGGTCGTTTAAATGGGACCACACGAAACACAATATCGATAGGGGCAATCTTTGGAGGAACAACCGCTTCTGAGAGTTCGCAGGCGAGTGTAAAGCCGGTTGAACGCCTTGGTTAAATATGCTGATACGCCTCTGCAGCGCGGAATCGCTGCCCTGCAGAGCATTTTGGGCGAGGATGCTGCTGCTACTCTACTTCAGCCCGCGCCTAGGCGGGGAGGAGAAGTCGCAAGCTTTTACTTCCCCCTACCAGTCGATTACACAGGACTAGAACGGCGCCTGCGTATCGGTTTTCCCTCTAACTTCCCGCAAGGGCTATTACAGTTACATGTCGAGCCCTCACCATGGCTGGTCTGGCCGCATGCGATGAAATCAGGGCTGTGCCTGCATGGTTTTCAGCAGCGCCCTATTACGGGGTCTCCTGAACTAGTCGTTAGGGACAGCTTGGCACGCTTAGCCAAGATTGTATCCCTAGCTAGCATGGGTGCGAGTAAAGAAAGGCGTGATGCCGAGTTCCAAAGTGAAATCACCTCATACTGGTCCATGCAGCTTGGTCATTCTCTGCAGAATCTCATCCTATTGGATCGGCCCCAAGTAGCATCTGAGCTTTTCGCCCTCAGCGATCCACGCAAAGCTGTACCATCTGGGCGAGAAACGGTTTGGTTAGCGACTGAGACGTCTGTACTTAGGAGACACTACAAGCGCGTAGTCGGACGATCCGCAACGATCCGTGCTGCCGAGATCCCCGGATTCTACGTTAAGCTGCGGAGCCATCCGAACATACGCATTCCAGCCCCAGGGCACTTATTACCATGGCTTACACCTCACCTAGATCCAGACGATGCCAAGCAGTTGCTCTCCTGGTTTGGAGAGCGCGGTTCGCTAACCAGTCGATGGATTGCCCTGGAGCTTCCAGGGGGTACAAATGCTCCGATCTACTGTCTCAATGTCCGCTCCTATGGCGCATCGTTAGATCGGGGGGCAAGATTCAACTTGCGTACTGCGCGCCGACGACCGGTCATGGCGGTTACTCATCCCCCCGAGCTCATCCGCTCGACTACTCTGAACGTGCTTGATCGGACGGCAATTTTGTCTCGTGACCTAAGCGGTGCAACAAAAAATCTTGAAAATACTCGCGTAGTTTGTATCGGCGCAGGCTCTCTGGGCGGGGCGGTGGCACTGCAGCTGGCTCGATCAGGCGTCGGTCATTTGACGATAATTGATTACGACACGCTGATATCAGCCAACCTTGGTAGACATGTTCTGGGAACGGATGACCTAGGAAGAGCAAAGGCCGAAGCACTCCGAGAAAAAATCCGCAGGGATCTACCTAGCATCGAAGTCACTACATATACCACCTTCGCCGAATATGTGTTTTATGCGAACCCCGATGTGTTCGAAAAAGCTGATCTGGTTGTATTGACCACTGCGGATTGGCAGTCAGAAGTCACATTCTGGCAAGCCAAGTCAGAAGGCACGTCCTGGGGATTGCTCCAGGCTTGGAGCGAACCCCACACACAGGTAGGACACGTCCTACTTGCCCCCACAGGAGCTTTTGATGCTAGGCACTTGTTCAGAGAAAACGGTGATTTCAGGCATAAGTTCACCGAGTGGCCAGGGGGAGGTATCGTTGCGCTTCCAGGCTGTGGGGAGAGTTTCATTCCTGGTGGGTCGATGGGAATGATGAACATCGCCTCTATGGTGTCGCAGACGGCCATACGCACCTTGACCGGCAATGTCGGGGACGCAACGTGGATAAGCAGCATTAACAGGCCTAAAGACATCGCGGCTCTGGGTGGATACTACCTTGGCCCTGAATTGCCAGAAGGGATGCTGCAAGCTCAGTTGGAGCGCGAATGGCCGAAACAAACGGAAGAAAATGAATGACAGATATCGCATGGCGATGGAGATGGTTCGGGGTTGATTCGGAGCTCTTGGTGTCCCAAGCTGTCGCGAAGGAACTAGATAGCAACCGGCAGCAGAGGTGGGATGTCGAACGTGGGGGGCAGTTATTCGTGAACCCAATTAACCCAGCAGGATTACTGCTTGCCATGGCTACTCCTCCTCACCGCAACGACCGCGCAGGCAGATCCTGGCTGGAACTGGACGCGGGACGCTGCCGACAGGAGATTGAGAGTGCCAATGCACAAGGACTACGTCTGGTGGGATACTGGCATACGCACCCCCAGACCATACCTGCAATTTCACTTACTGATATTGAAAGCTTCTCTAGGTTTGCTGCGCACCATATACAGGATTTGCCACATCCAATCGCCATCATTGTCGGTACATCCTCTAAGCCCGAAGGGATAAAGGCTTGGTCATTTAGGGGCGGTAAGTATGTCGAAGCTGCCTGGACTAGGTGAGTATCTAAGCACCAGGTCAGTATTTACCTCTATCCGCCAGCATCAGCGCAAAGAGCTCAGCCTGGAAGCGGGCATCATCCAATGCGTTGTGATTTGGCGCACTGCGTGGTTTGAACGTAGCAGCCATTTGGGAGGACTTGGTCTCCTTCCAACGACAGCAGGTAGCTCCCATGAAGTAGGCTTTTATATCGATTGCAGTGAACCCAAAGGGATTTCTTCCCAAGTATTTGTGGAAGTAGTAGTTGATAAACGACCAGTCAAAAGGTGCATTAAGACCTACGAACACCACATTCTGCCCAGGTAAACAGATCGAACTTAACCATTGCTCAAGAGTGCGCATTGCCTCTTGCGGAGAGAGTCCATCGCGTTCCAACGTCTCCAGATTTAGGCCGGACACTGCCACGGCTTCAGGGTCGTGTGTCACACCATCAGGCCGAAGTTCGAGGTAGATGGACGTTGCAGGCTTGGTAACAAGACAAGCTCCGATGGAAAGTAAGCTGTACTCGCTAGGTATGGGTCCAGAGGTTTCGACATCAACTGAAACATAAAGCTCATCTTGCGTCATCACACATCCTTATCGTAATAGTATTTCGGTGTAAGTATTATTAGACGCATACCTTTACTCCATAATTGCTACATATTACTTAGTCAGGGAAATACTTGCCAAACCGCCTAGCTCGTTCACGGGCTCCGACACACTGCTCGCGATAGCAGTAACCATGCAGCGTAAGTGCTTCCGACTCAAGGAAGCAATATTTGCAAACCTTAGGTCCCTCCTCCACCGGCCCGGTCACAGCATCCATTCTTCGCTGTCCAGTAACCAACTGGTCCACCGCCCGCTGTATTTCTCCTTCATCCAAGCGCCTACGTTCAATGGCTTCCTTGCGCTTTTGTTCCATCCGCTCCCAGATGGCTTCATTCCGCTGCTTGCGCTCTGCCATCTGACGCCGTTCCTCCTCTTCTTGCTGCTGGCGGGCTAACCGTAACATCGCCTCCCGCTGCTGTCGTCGCTCCTGTGCCAGTTTCTGTTCGCGCTCACGTCGGGCTTGGCGCTCAGGCTCCCGTGCCTCCTCTTCTCTCCACACCCGTAATCGCTCCTCCTCCCTCACCCGTTGTTCGGCCTGGCAGCGTTCCCTCTCATCTGCTTCGTATTGCAAGCGACTGCGCTTCAGTTCTGCCGCTGGATGAAACTGCCAGTGCAGACACTTCGGATTGGTACTGAGTATGTGGAACATCCAAGACGTGGTATCCATGCCGTGGTAATCCCCCCATTTTTAGGGGCATTCAAAAGTAGAGGTCATGCGGCCTGTGCCAGACGCTGTTTCGGCGTGTAGCCACCCAGCGCCATATTGGGCCGCTCATGGTTATAAACCCACAGCCAGTTC
>NZ_PQLN01000154.1:0-6533 GCF_002919855.1 Aeromonas sp. ASNIH8
TGCTCCAACACCAGTCGAACCGCCTCTGCCCGAAACTCTGGTGAATAGTGTTCTCTCGATTTCATTCAATACCCCCGATTGTCTCATCGTAACAATCGGGACTGTCTGTGAAAATCAGGATACCTCAAAAACACCGGCGCAGGCCTATGCCGAAGCCGCTTAGTTGTGCAGGAACGGCTGGGTCATTACACGCAGGCCGATACCACCATCTCGGCCCGCCATGTTGTACCGGATTGGCCCTCTGTCCATCAGGAGCTCAAGCGTAAGGGGGTCTCCAAACAACTGCTCTGGGAGGAGTACACCCAGCGCTATCCCAACAGCTGTTACAGCTACTCCCAGTTCTGCGACCGTTACAAATCCTGGTGTCAGTTGCAAAAGCGCTCCATGCGCCAGATCCACAAGGCGGGGGAAAAGCTCTTTATCGACTACTGCGGGCCCACGGTGCCCATCGCCTCGCCCTCCACGGGTGAGGTCCGTCAGGCCCAGATCTTTGTCGCCGTGCTTGGTGCGTCCAACTACACCTTTGCCGAGGCTACCTGGTCACAGTCACTGCCGGACTGGTTGCAAAGCCATGTCCGTGCCTTTGAGTTTTTCGGCGGTACACCGGCACTGCTGATCCCCGACAACCTCAAAAGCGGTGTCAGCAAGGCTTGCCGATACGATCCCGAGCTCAACCCCAGCTACCAGCAGTTGGCCGAGCACTATCAGGTGGCAGTGATGCCAGCTCGCCCTTACAAGCCCAAGGATAAAGCCAAGGCTGAGGTGGGTGTGCAGATCGTCGAGCGCTGGATCCTCGCCCGCTTGCGCCACCAGACCTTTTTCTCGCTGGCCGAGCTCAACCAGTGCATCCGGGCCTTGCTGGACGAACTCAACGAGCGCCCGTTCAAGCAACTGCCCGGTAACCGGCGCGAGGCGTTTGAGCAGTTGGACCGCCCGGCGCTGGGACCACTGCCGGTGCATCCCTATCGCTATGTCGCCATCAAAACGGTCAAGGTCAACATCGACTATCACGTCAGCTATGAGCAGCACCACTACTCGGTGCCACACCAGTATGTGGGCCAGCAACTGGAGCTCCATGCTGGCGACACTTTGCTTCAGGTCTATCACCAGCAACATCTGGTCGCGAGCCATCCGCGTAAAACCATCCCGGGGATGAGCACGCTCCCGGAACATATGCCGGAACGCCACAGCAAACAGCAACGCTGGACGCCAGGCCGTCTCAAGCAATGGGCTGCTGACATCGGACCGGGCACCTTGTGCTGGGTTAGCGAACGGCTGGAAGAGAAAGCCCATGCCGAGCAGGCATACCGACTCTGCCTGGGGCTACTGAGTCTTAGCCGGGAGTATCCGCCATCACGGGTCGAGGCCTGCTGCCAGTTGGCTAATCGGGAAGGACTGGTGCGACTCAAACAGCTCAAGTCGGTGCTGAGCAGTGGCCGCGACAAACTGCCCGCAAGCCCGCTGAGCTACCCAGAGTTATCGCAAGAGCACGAGAACATCCGTGGCCCCCAGAGCTTCCACTAAAGAGGATACGCCCCATGACCCAACAAACCCTGACCCGCCTGAGAAACCTGAAACTGACCGGCATGGCGGATGCGGTGCAACAACAACTGGAACAGGCAAGTACCTACGAAGGGCTGCCCTTCATCGAGCGTCTAAGCCTGCTGGTCGAACACGAACAACTGAGCCGGGAGCAACGTAAACAAGCTCGGCTAGTCAAGCAGGCGCGGCTCAAACTCCAAGCCACGGTGCAAGAGGTGGACTACCAGTCTGCACGCAACCTGGAGCGGTCACAGGTTGCAAACCTGGCCCAAGGAGAGTGGCTGCGCCGAGGCCAGAACCTGCTCATTACCGGCCCCTGTGGCTGTGGAAAAACCTACCTGGCTTGTGCGCTGGGCTACCAAGCCTGTCAGCAAGGGCATAGCACTCGTTACTACCGGCTGCCACGTCTGCTGCTTGAACTGAGCCAGGCCAAGGTAGATGGCAGTTACGCCAGACTGCTGGGTCAACTGGCAAGGATAGAGCTACTGGTCCTCGATGACTGGGGACTGGAAGCGGTGAATGCCGAGCAACGCAACGCACTGCTGGAGATCATGGATGATCGGTATGGGAAATACTCGACGGTCGTGGTCAGTCAGTTGCCAACGGAAGAGTGGTACGCGAGCTTGGGGGACAACACCCTGGCAGATGCGATCCTGGACCGGCTGATGCACAACGCTCACCGGCTGTCACTGAAGGGAGAATCGATGAGAAAGAGGAGAAGTGAGTTGACCCAATCTGAACAGTCGAGTTAGAAACGGGATGACGTGAGCGCGTTAAGGATCAGGGTGTTCACGTTGGCCGGAATGGCTGTTCAACTTCGCCGGAATACGCACGTGGCAGGGGTGGTAGGATAGGCATCAACTCAGTCCTTTTGGTGTGGCTTGTTTTGTTTCGCGCCTAATGAGATCGCACAAACTGGACTGAGTTCCCTTCCTCCTGTGATCTACTATTCGGAACAGCTATTTAGATACCGGTACCCATGAAAGCATGATAGAAGCGAGCAACTTTATTCAGACTATCGAGACGCGCCAGGGATTGAAGGTGGCGTGTCCTGAAGAGATCGCCTATCGCCAAAAGTTTATCAGTGCTGACCAGATACGTGAGCTTGCAGCGCCGCTGGCGAAAAATGCATATGGCCAATATTTGTTAAGAATGGTTGCTAACGCCTGATGTGATATGGGGGGAGGAATGTTGTTCCCCCATAAAAACTGGATCAAATGTGGGTAAACAGATGAACGTAATCAAAACAGCAATTCCGGACGTGCTTATTTTTGAGCCAAAAGTATTTGGTGATGAGCGTGGATTTTTCTTTGAGAGCTTCAACCACAAGTTGTTTGAAGAGGCAGTAGGATATCCTGTGAGTTTTGTGCAGGATAATCACTCCAAATCGTCGAAAGGGGTATTGCGTGGCTTACATTATCAATTGTCTCCCCATGCCCAGGGCAAGCTGGTGCGCTGTGTTGCAGGTGAAGTGTTTGATGTGGCGGTAGATATCCGCAAAAGCTCTCCAACCTTTGGACAGTGGGTTGGGGTTCACTTGTCAGGTGAGAATAAGCGACAGTTGTGGATCCCGGAAGGGTTTGCACACGGTTTTGTAACTCTGAGCGAGACGGCGGAGTTTTTGTATAAAACGACTAATTATTATCATCCTGAAAGTGACAGAAGTCTATTCTGGAAAGATCCAGACTTGAGCATTGATTGGCCATTAGATAAACCTATTCTTTCAAAAAAAGATGAGAATGCCTTTTCATTTCACAAGGCTGAAATTTTTTAATTTTGTATCAGCATGAATAGAACTATGTAGATGTTCTAGGGAAGGTGCGAATAAGCGGGGAAATTCTTCTCGGCTGACTCAGTCATTTCATTTCTTCATGTTTGAGCCGATTTTTTCTCCCGTAAATGGGTCTTGTTGCTCAAATCGGGGAACTCGCGAATTCAACTTCGAAGTGCGACACTCGCCTATGCCGCCTGACGGTACTCTTCGAATACCTTGACAGGCTGCCTGAATCCGAGACATTTCCGAGGTCGTAGGGTAATCCCCCCGAAAAACTGAGGTGCTCATAAGTAGAATTTTCTCGTATCTTGAACGCAGGAGGTTCTACATGAAAACATCGCGAATTCAACTTCGAAGTGCGACACTCGCCTATGCCGCCTGACGGTACTCTTCGAATACCTTGACAGGCTGCCTGAATCCGAGACATTTCCGAGGTCGTAGGTTGAGCCACTGCTCCGCTCTCCTGACATCCTCGTCCGTGACCTCTCTCAGGTCTGTTCCCTTTGGGATAAACTGCCTCAACAGCCCATTGCTGTTCTCGTTCAGACCGCGCTCCCACGAAGAGTAAGGGTGCGCAAAGTAAGTCTCGGCACCCAGCGCTTCCTCTATCGCCTTGTGTTCGGCAAACTCGCCGCCGTTGTCAAAGGTGATGGTATGCACCTGCTCGATGTAGGGCGTTAACATCTCGATTATCGCATCCCGCACCACCCCAGCCTGTTTGCTCGCGACCCGCTTGACCAGATAGAGCCGGCTCTTGCGCTCCACCAGGGTGACCAGTGCACCTGTGCCTTGCTTGCCCAGCACCGTATCCGCCTCCCAATCACCGAGCCGCTCCCGGCTATCGACGATAGCCGGCCGTTCATCAATAGAGCGGGCTTCCTTGATTGTCAACGCCGACCGAAAACTGATCCACTCTGGCTAATTTCGCCGATTGAAAAGTGATCCACCCGGACATGGGGTTAATTGGTTTTGGGTGTGGCCCCCGCTTTGCGTTTCTCTTTCAAACGATAGCTTTCACCGCTGATCTGAACGATGTGTGCATGATGTAACAGTCTATCGAGCATAGCTGCCGTTAGTGTCTGATCATCGGCAAAGGTGCTGGCCCACTGGCTAAAGGGCAGATTGCTCGTCAAGATCAGGCTCCCTTTCTCATAACGTTTGGCGATCACATTGAAAAACAGGTTTGCTTCCTCACGCCCAAACGGCAAGTAGCCTATCTCATCGATCACCAGTAAACGCGGCCCCATCACGACACGGCTGAAGTAGGCATTAAGCCGCTCCTGTCGTTGAGCTGCTTGCAGCTGCAACATCAGGTCTGCTGCGCTGATAAATCTGGTCTTGATGCCAGCCATCAGAGCCCGATAGGCCAGTGCGATGGCAAGATGCGTCTTGCCCACTCCGCTGGGGCCCAGCAGCACCATGTTGAGGCATCCTAATTTTCACAGACAGTCCCGACTGTTCCGATGAGACAATCGGGGGTATTGAATGAAATCGAGATAACACTATTCACAAGCGTTTCGGGCAGAGGCGGTTCGACTGGTGTTGGAGCAAGGCCTTGGCCAAGCTGAAGCCGCCAGAAGGTTGGGTATTGCCAAAGGCACACTGAGCAACTGGGTGGTCGCAGCCAAAGGAGGAAAGGATACATCGGCCATTCCCGGAGCGCGTTCTGTCGCCGAGCTGGAGGCTGAAGTGGCCCGGCTACGCAAAGCTCTCGCACAAGCCAACATGGAGCGCGACATCATAAAAAATGTATGGTCTGCTCCTTATCTGCAAGCTTGAACTGATTTCCAGAAGTCGTTTGCGTCAATGTATCCGGCCTATCTGTGAGCCGTTTTCCGGCTCTGGCCTTGATGGGATCCGCACGTCGTCGTCCTAATAAAGCTACCAGTCATGAGAGACTGCTTTTTTAGCCAGGCTGCAACGTCGTGGGGTGAACGCTTCTGTCATCTGTTTTTGGCTCGCAAAACCGGGTATGAGTTATATCTGTTAAACGGCTGCGCTTGCGTTGGGATAGGGTTGGTAATCCCTGCCGGATGTCAGTACTTTCCAGCAAATTCGCATTATCTTGTTGGCCAAGGCGATAAGGACCACATGATGGTGATGGCCGGCCTCCAGCCTAGCGACCCATTCGCCTAACGATGATTTGTCACGCTTCATGTGAATTTTTAGCGCTTTGGCGCCCTGAATAACCATTTGCCTTAAATAGCTATTGCCACGCTTACTGATCCCGCCGAGCGAAGATTTGCCACCCGTTGAATATTGCCTGGGGACCAACCCCAACCAGGCTGACAGGTCGCGGGCTTTCTTGAATTGTGAGCCATTGCCAATCGCGGCAATCAACGCGGTTGAGACAATCGGTCCAATGCCGGGGACGGTACTGATTTTTTGGCACAAACCTGATGCGCTTGAGGCTTGTCCGAGCATGAGGCTCATGTCATCAATCTGAATATCCAGCTGTTGCCACCGTTCTCTCAGGCGTAATACCAGGGCGCGGATAAAGTCAGGCAAGCCATTCTCGGCATCTTCAAGGATCGTCGGCAGAGAGCGCTCGAAGACTTTTCTGCCGACTGGCACGGTGAGCCCATATTCCAGCAGCAACGCTCGCATCTGATTGACAGTGGCGGTACGTTCGACGATGAAACGCTGACGGACGCGATGAGTCGCCTGCAATGCCAGTTGCTCATGAGATTTCAACGGGACACAGCGCATAGTGCCTCTGCTACCAGCCTCGGCAATGGCGGTAGCATCGTTGAAGTCATTCTTGTTTGATTTGAGGTAGGGCTTCACAAATTGGGCAGGGATAATCTTGGGTTCGAACCCCGCCTGTTGAAACAGGCGCCCCCAGTATTGCGAACCAGGACATGCCTCGAAGGCGACCCGACAGGGTGGGGTCGTGCTAATGAACTGTTTCAGTTGTGAGCGAGTGAGCTTTTGCTTGGCCAATACATGCCCCATGCGATCCATCGCCACCAGGTGAAACCAATTTTTGCCTAAATCGATCCCGTAAATGTAAATCTGCGCTTGAGTCATGATGAGCCTCCTTGATGTTGGCTACAGCATAGCGGGGTGGATGGAGCAGACCATCCCATTAGGCCGCCGCGTACTTTGCTCAGGAGTCACTGCCAAGTACGCGTGGATAGCCAACCAACAGGACATCTATCCCATTTCCGTTATCTGTCGTGTGCTGGAGGTCTCTCGTGCGGGCTTCTACCACTGG
>NZ_PQLN01000155.1:0-6330 GCF_002919855.1 Aeromonas sp. ASNIH8
CTGACCGAGATCAGCCAGGAGGCCGACATGCGCAACTGTTTTGTCGAGATGGGCGCCTGGGAAGAAGACACCGAAAAGCGTTGGTAGGGCTTACGTTGGTTTTTGGTTCCATTGCTCCCCAAACCCCAAAATCACCTGGACGATCTGCGTGAGCTCTGGGAGTCGAGCCCGGCACTGGCCGACCGGCGCGATTTGGCGATATTGGTCCTGGCCTATGAAACACTGCTTCGAGCCAGCGAGGTATTGAACATCAAAATGCGGCATCTCCAGGTCAATACTGACGGAACCGCCACCCTTATGATCCCGATCACCAAGACCAATAAATCGGGCGAGCCGGACTACGCTATTCTGTCGCGCCAGTCGTTCCGTCTGATCCGCGAGTATCTTGCGATGGCCGGTCGAACACTGGATGTTGGGTCTTCTGACCCCCTGTTCATCGGGATCAACCAGGCGGGAAAGTCGGTGAAGACCGCAAAACCACTAGGGTATATGACGCTCAATCGTCTTTACGCCCGCGCCTGGCAGGTGCTCAATATGGAGGAGCTTGGGATCCCGTGCTTCACCGCTCACTCAACACGAGTCGGGGCGGCGCAGGACTTGGCCACTGAGGATGGCAACACCTTGAAGGTCCAAATTGCTGGCCGATGGGCCAGCAACCTGATGGTCTACAGGTACACGAGCAACATACTGGCCACCGAAGGGGCCATGGCGATCAGGCGGCGTGACCGGCGGTGAGGGGGCACCCCTCACCTATAATTCATTATTCTCCTCGCCCTCTTCTATCGGGCGCCGATACAGGTCAAAGTCCAGCTCAATGGGCATCGGGATCCTGGCGCCAAGCACATCAAGACGATGTGGCCGATCCCCTTGTTTGTTCGCCTCTACGATGTTGTCTCTGCTGTTTTGGTCGAGAACGATCAGCCCGAAACGGCCACGGTAGCCCGAAGACTCACCTTTTGCCCGCAACCGGGCTCGATAATGCTCTCCGGTGAAGGTGCGTTTCTGCACTCTGTTGCATCCGGCATATTCATAAAGCGAGCCGGTACCGATGGTCAGCTCCAGGTAGTCAGCGGTAGAGCCAAACACACTGAGCCGCTGGGTGACGCTGATGTGTGCGGGTAGACCCACTGCCTCCAGTTCGACCACATGCCGCTCAAATACCTCTCGCAGTGCGGCCATGTTATTCGCATCATCTGGGGCTCTCATGGCCATCAACAACAGTCGGTTGCCGGTGACGGTTTCCGACTTGTACGCATAATGTCGGCTTATGTTGATCTGCTCGATTTCCCTGTGAAATACCGGAAAATTGACCGGGTATCGCCGAAATTTGATACCTATCGCGTCCCTGTAGCAGGTCTCCAGATTGTGCACCATGCCCAGATATTCAGCTTCGTCGACTGTGAGACGGCCTATCCAGTGAATGAATTTTGGCAGGCGGTGATGTCTGCCGAGTGCATTTTCTACGACGGTATAGATGGGTTCATGCCCAGGAACGACAAAAAGAGGTTCGCAGTGCTGAACTAGATAGGCGTAAAGCGCCTGGTGCTGTTCATAGTACCGGCGCCACTGAGGTGTCATATTGGCCATGATGATATTCCTCTAATAGGATCACTACCTATTATAGCAATACCTCGATGTCTGACTACGACATTATGAGCTCTGGCCGGTTCTTCCCCTGGCCTTCACCCAAGCGGTGAGACTTGCCTTGCTCCCCCCGGCACGCGGGATCAGGCCTGAAAGCCGCTTTTGGACCGCTTCAAGTAACCCGTCAATCCGTGCCATACCCTTGCGAACGGCTGCACGAGAGCGTGGTTGACGCTTGATTTCTCGCTTTACCTGGGCTGCTGTCAGGCTATCAACCACCCCAAGCAGCTCTATCACATCAAACGCATCACAGGCATCCCAGATGTCACGATACTTCCCGAGCCATACCCAGCGAGTGCCTACTCTATACACCCCCTTTGCCTCATCATAGATGAGGTATAGGCGGTCACCTCCATCCAGATATGATGACCGGATAACCTCTTGATGCATGTCGTCTTGCCCCTTTACATCCCAATCCTGCTCAATCTCTCTCGCCATGAAACGCTCTAGCTCCAGTCGATATGTTTAGGGTTGTGCGAGGCACCCTGGGTGTTACGGTGAACGTGATAAAGGCGCTTTGTCGTACCCGCACGGATTGGAAGCATGAGTTTGTTGCCGTGTGTGGGTGTGGTTGGTCGGGCAGAACGGGGAATCCTCACATACTGCCCAGCGTGCGACCGCGCACCACAGCCTCCCACGGCTCGCAACCGTGGGGCATCAGCCAACAGAGCGTAACGGGGAACCAACCACGGCCAGCTCTTTAAACACGGCGCGGCTGTCCGGCCCACAGGCGGGGACTAAAGGCGATGCAGCAGGACGGGGTGTGTCTCTGAAGCGCGTGAGGGGGAGCCGCCGCAAGCGGCCTCAATAGTTCAGAGCAAGGCGAGTCCTATCTTGTGTAACTACGTCATTTTTAACGTAGCCAAACAGGAGGGCTCTCCTATCTTGAAGCGCAGCGAAAGATAGGAGAGCCCGGCAGATCGGGGAGCATTGCGACCGCCTTTTTCGCGGGCCCTTGGGCCCTGGTCTTTTCCTGGCTTTAAATCGATAGAGAGGATCTTGGCGAGGGGGGTAACTGCGCCCGTCCGTCCAGCAGGGGCTCGTCCCCTGTGGGCGGCAGCAGTTATCCCCGGAGCGGGGGTTGGTGTTTTGTCATGAGGTGTCGGGGCTCAACGACTGCTCAGATCGATCTCGATACGCCGAAAGCCAATGCCATTGGCGGTGTTGGCGGCGGCATCGATGCTCTTGAACACCCGCCAGCCCCCGCGTTGTCGTTCCAGGACAATGGTCTCGCTCTGTTTGCCGAACTTCACCAGATGCAGATGGTAGCCAGCCCCCATCGGGGTGGGGGCGATCAGGGCCTTGGCAAACCCACCTTGGTCAAACGTCCACTTCGCTTGCAGTTCTTCCATATCAAATAACCAATTCGATCAATCAAATGTGCTTTTTGATAATGCCCGCGCCGTTTCCGAAAGGCAACCGTCAGCGCAGGTAGGTGGTGGTTATCTCGGGCCGGAAATGCCCCAGCTCCTGGGACACGGTTTCATTGGCCACTTTCTGCGAGTGCTCCAGGGTTTGCAGCTCCGTCACCCGCTCCTGGGCGTAGGCATGGCGCAGGCCGTGGGCGCCGGTGCTCCAGCCCAGGGCGGCCTTGGCGGCGCGGGACACCGCCATGCTCCAGGGCTGGCCACCGCCGATGGCGTAGTGCTGCTGGTAGTACACGTGCCGATCGGTCACCGGGCGCGGGGTGGCGAGCCGTTGCGCCTCTAGGCGGGCGGCCAGATGGCTGGGCAACTGGACTTCGCGGATCAGCCCCCCTTTGCCGGTCACCACGTAGCGGCTCCCGTCCTCGCGGCCCTCGAATTTGGTGGGCAGGGCCGGGCGCGGATCCGGCGTCCGCTCGCTGCGGGGCTGGAGGGTCAAAAGTTCGTGGGCGCGCAGGCCTGCGGTATAGGCGATCTCGGTGGCCAGCGCATTGTGCGGGGCCAGCCGTTCGCAGATTAGCGCGACCTGCTGCGGGTTATAGGCGCGGCTCCCCAGTACCTGCGGCTGATCCGCCTTGATCACCGGCAGGGTCTCGCCCGCGCCGAGCTTGTTGGTGACATGCCGGAACATGGCTTGGATCGCCTGGCGTTCCATGTCGAGGCATTTTTGGCCCACAGCCTGTCCGCGTTGCTCCAGGTAGGCGATCGCCTGCTCGCGGGTCAGGCCGCGCAGGCCGTCCGACAGTTTTTCCCGCTGGGTCCACTCGGTCACCCGGGTCAGGCCCCTCTCATAATTTTCCACCGTGCGTACGCTTTTCAGGATGGTGCCCTGCAGTTCGCGCATCACGGAGGCCGCCTGTTTGGCGGGGGAGCGGAACACGGCCATCAGTCGAACCTCGCTCGCAGGGGATGGCTGGTTGCCTGGGCTAGCCACCGGGCCACGGTCGAATGGGCGACAGCTAGGCGGTGCTCGGTGTGCAGCCAGTGGCGCAGGTCGGCGATGGTTGAGCCGGTGCGGTGGAGTCGCAGCAGTTCGCCGCGATAGGGCTCCAGAGCGGAGCGGATATAGCTCGGACGCCGGGTAGCGCGCGGATCGGTGTGCGTGGGCATGGTCATCTCCTGGATTGTAAGAACGCCAGCAACATCGATGGATGAATGCCGTGACAGGGTTTCCCCGCCTCGCCCCGTTTAGGTCGGACTGATCACACCTCTATCGTGCCTCGATAGTGAGGACAAAACCTCGCGTTGTGGAATGGTGGCTGGAGCCAAAATGCACATTCTACGAACGAGTTTTATTACCGGGTTAGCGTCGTGGTACGCGACGTCCATAAGGTAAGGAATGCCTACTAGGTGTAGGTGATTTGACCAGAAGGTCAGGCAGGCCACGTCATCCCGAAGGAGGAATGCCAGAAGGTCATGTAGTCCATAAGGTAAGGAATGCCTACTAGGTGTAGGTGATTTGACCCGAAGGTCAGGAAGGTCGCGTCATCCCGAAGGAGGAATGCCAGAAGGCCATGGTCGTCCAGAACGTCAGGAATGCCGTCTAGGTGTTGGTCCACTCGGTGGTCAGGAATGCCCGAAGGTCGTTTGCGGGATGCACACACCGCCGCGCCAATTTTTAAGAGTTGCGCAAAACTCCAAACCAACCCCGCCAACTCTTCGCCATTGGGGTGTCGCGGGGAGCTTTTGGCTCTCCGCCGCGCAGGATTAACGAGTTGCGCTCCGCTCGCGTGAACCCTCAGCAACTTCACCCCGTGAGGCTCCGTCCCTCGGCGGTCGACGACCCTGGTCCAGATTTTTGGTCTGGGGGGCAGTCGGCGATCCACGATTGGTTGAGGTTCCAATCTACCCCCATTCTGGGCGCGTTGCAATGTGCGGCGGTGGCGGGCCGTTATGCGCTGCCAGGCTCGCCCCCGCTAGGTAACGCAGGTGGTTTTCCTGCGTTACCTAGCGGGGGCGAGCGCGAAACCCGACGCAAAACCGGTGATTCGGGGCGAATAGCACATCAAATGCTGAATATGAATAATCAAAATCAAAATATGATGGCAGCAAAAAGCAAATTATTCACACAAATATCCGTCATTCCGCAGCCAATTTCAGAATTAAAATAATGTGATCCAGTGATCGTTTACAAATGTTAGTGCGACAGACCTCTTGACCGCGATCCCCAGTTTTGATCTATTACTGTTATTTAACGGTCACTTTATTATGTCTGCTGCTCAACCTGTCATTAAACGCCTAGATCACTTAGGGCTGATCGCTGCTTTCTGCCATGAAATCGGTTTACCTGGTATTATTGATCGCGTCATTCCCAAGTACTCGGATCATAACGTTTCACATGGCGATGCGGTCTTGGCGATGATTCTCAATGGTCTTGGCTTTCACAGCAGAACGCTGCATATGTTTTCTGACTTTTTCGAGACGAAGCCTGTTGCCAAGTTGCTTGCTAAAGATATTGAAGCTCACCATTTAACGGACGATGTACTCGGACGCACGTTAGATGCTTTATATGAAGCAGATGTCTCCGCACTTTATCAAGCGATTGCAGAGCATGTCGTTGATAAGCTAGGACTTAAAACAGACTCTGTACACCTTGATATCACTAGCTTCCATGTCGATGGTGAATACGCCCAGGACGAAGATCTTAATGCCATCAAGCTGGTAAAAGGCTACAGCCGAGACCACCGTCCAGAGCTAAATCAAGTGGTCCTTGAGTTGATTTGCGAAAATCAAGCTGGCCTGCCTGTTTACATGCAAGCGCTTAGTGGTAACACCAATGATGCTAAGGCATTCTCAGAAGTCACTAAACGGCATATTCATTGCCTGAAGGCAGCTCAAAACAGTCGCTACTTCATTGCCGATGCCGCTTTATACACCGAAGAGAGCATTCGTTCACTGGATGAGCAACAACAGAAGTTTATTACGCGTGTTCCAATGACCATTAAATCAGCCAAAGAGGCCTTAATGAACCTTGAGCCAGAGCAGCTGAGCCATATCGGTAATGGCTACTCGGGTTGTTGGGTTGACGCTGATTATGGCTCGGTATCTCAGAAGTGGCTGTTGATTCATAGTGAACAAGCAACCAAGCGAGAACAGGTAACGTTTTATAAGAACTTAGACAAAAATATCACCAAATGGCTAATAACATCATGTCGATCAGCCAATAACATCATGCCGATCACCGTTTTTCTGCCCGCGTTTATAGCGTCTTTCTTTTACTCCGCCTGATCGGCTTCGGTCAAGTTGGCACCCTGTTTTCGCA
>NZ_PQLN01000156.1:0-6118 GCF_002919855.1 Aeromonas sp. ASNIH8
GCCATCCCCACGACGAGCCACAAGACCATATCAGAAGGTAAGCGGCGTCGGCGGATAGTGGCCTTTTCAGACAAGGCGGCAGCGGCAGTAATCCATTCGTCGGGAATATGGTCGGCAAAAATGGCCAGCCGAGCCAGCATGTCGCCAGATGCCTCAACAACATCGTTCAGATCGTTTGCAATAGACATAAAAAATCCGGAACCAGTGATTGGTTCCGGATTGTCCTACAGCAGAAGGATCGGTCAATGGATCCTTAACTGATCAGCATTGCGCCAAATGGCGGGCTTTTTGCTGGGCGTCATGCCATGGGATCAGCGTTCGATCAGCGGGGCCGAGCGGTAGCTCCAGAGGCCATAGGTGCGCAGGGCGTCGCGGTAGATGCCGAGCAGCTCCTCCGGGCTTGCCTTGGCCAGGGCGGAGAGGGGCTTGTCCGGGTAGGCGACACTGTCGATGCGGATATTGGCCGGGCCGCTCTGCCAGCAGGCGATTTCCAGCAGGGTCTGGCCCCGGCGCACATGGCTCGCCGAGCTCACCAGAGTGGCGTATTCAATCTCGTGGCGGGCGAGGGCATAGCCGCTGTAGAGGGCGTTCTCCACCGTGCTGGTGGCGTAGTTCTCCTCGATGATGCGGGAGCGGTCGATGCCCTTTTTCGCCAGCCAGTCCGCCATCAGCTTGCCCTCGGTCTGGCGGTTCTGGGGCACGCCGCCGGTGAGGATGACGAGGGCCGCCGGATCGGCCTGGGCCAGGGCGCGGGTGGTCTCGAGGCGCCCCAGCAGGATATCGTTCATGGAGCCATCGGGATTGAGGGCATAGCCCAGAGTGACGATGGCGCGGCGCCCCTTCTTCTCGCCCCGTCCCTGACGCTCCTTGAGGGGGGTGGCGACCACCCTGTCCACGGTGGCGAACAGCCGCTGCAAATCCGCGGCGCGACCGGCATTGAGCTCGACGACCCGCTTGACGTAGCCATCGGACTTGGTCTGATCGCCCTTGAAGCGCAGCCAGGTGGCGAGATAGGTGTTGATGTCCAGATCGTCCGGCGCGGCGGTGAGGGCCTGCTCGAACAGGGCGATGGCCCTCTCCACGTTGCCGTTGTAGATCTGGGCGTTGGCCGCCGAGATGAGCAGATCGGTGCGATAGGGCTCGAGCTGGTGGGCCTCCAGCAGCAGGGTGGTCACCTGCTCCATGTTGCTCGGCATCTTGGCGGTGAAGCCGGCATCTGAGACCCGGGCGGGGGAGTGGAAGATGCGTGCGGCGTCTGCCAGCAGCTGATCCACCACCTGGCGCTTGCTGATGAACTGCTCGTAATTCTGCTCCTTTTGCAGGGAGCGCACCGGGGCGGCCCAGGCATCGGATGAGACAACGAGCGGCAGCGTCAGCAGGCTGGTGAGGGTCAGGGCAATCGCGGTTTTCTTCATCATGGGGCTCCACCTGGGGTGAGGGGTGCGATGCCGTGGCTCGTCCCCTGAATGCTTTTCCAATAAAAACAGATGCTTGGTTTGCTGCCTACTCTACTCCTTTCCCGATGAAAAAACGTGAACCGTTCCGGTTATCCCGATGGCGCCCCTCAGCGCAGCCCCAGCCGCTCCTGCAGGAAGGCGAGCCAGGCCTCCACCTTGGCGGGCAGGTGGCGGCGCCTGGGATAGACGCACCAGACGCCGTGCTCGGGCAGGGCATGGCCCGGCAGCACGGGCACCAGTCGGCCGGCGGCGAGATCCCGCGCCACGATGAAGTCCGGCATGTTGCCGATGCCGAGCCCCGCCAGCAGCGCTGTGTGGATGGCATCGCTGTTGTTGACCTCGAAATTGCCCCTGGGGGTGATGGCCACCTCTCCCTCTGGCCCGTGCAGGCGCCACTGGGTGCCGCCGCGAAACAGGGAGTAGAAGAGGCAGTTGTGGCGCTCGAGATCGGCCGGGGTGTGGGGCGTGCCGGCCTGCGCCAGGTAGGCGGGGGCGGCGCACAGGGTGCTGAGACAGGGGGCGAGGCGGCGGGCGACCAGGCTCGAATCCTCCAGCTCGCCGATGCGCACCGCCACGTCGAACCCCTCGGCCACCAGATCCTGCTGGGCGTCGCTCATCTCTAGCTGCAACTGCACCTCGGGGTGGAGGGCGAGAAACTCGGGGACAAGGGGGGCGATGTGGCGCCGGCCATAGACCATGGGCACAGTTACCCGCAGCAGGCCGCGGGGGGCCGATTGCAGGGCGCCGATGGCATCTTCCCCGTCGCTGGCCAGACGCACCGCATGGCGGACCGTCTCGAAGTAGCGCTCCCCCGCCTCGGTGAGGGTGAGGGAGCGGGTGGTGCGATAGATGAGCTGGCAGCCGAGGGCCTGCTCGAGCTGGCTCACCTTCTTGCTCAGCACCGACTTGCTGAGGCCGAGCTGGCGGGCGGCGCCGGAGAAACTGCCCGACTCCACCACGGCGACGAAGGCCGGGAGCAGGGCGAAGGCATCCTGGTTCATGCTGTTCTCAATATGGAAACAATGTTGTTCCGGAAGGGTAGATTATCCCCGAATCAAAAACAATTTACCCTGCTCGCCAATGACACCAAGGAGCAATCCCATGATCCCCCCTCTTGTTGACCGCGGCCCCGGCCGCCCCGCCCTCGGCCAGACACTCGGCCAGACCCTGGGCGCCCTGGCCGCCTTCGCCGCCGGCCTGCTGCTGGCGCTGATGATCGCCCAGAACGGCGCACTGGCCCGCGCCACCGACCCCTGGCTCGGGAGCTGGCTGGCCCACGGGGTCGGCACCCTGGTCGCCGCGCTCCTGTGGTGGCTCTCCCCAAGGCCCCCGACGCCGGAGGCGGCCCCGCCCTGGGCCTGGCTCGGCGGCCTGCCGGGAGCGCTCACCGTGGTGCTGGCGGCCCTGTGCCTCAACTCATCCCTCGGTATGGCGGGCACCCTGGCCCTGCTGCTGCTCGGCCAGCTGCTGTTTGGTGCCCTGTGCGATGGCCTCGGCTGGCTCGGGCTGGCCCGCCGCCGCCCCTCGGGAAAGGACGCGCTCGCCGCCTTGCTGGTGATGGCCGGCGCCCTGCTTATCGTGCTCGGTTAGGAGAAACACCATGACCATATTGATCCTGCTGGGACTGCTCAACGGCGTGGCGGTGAGCCTGTCGCGCACCCTCAATGGCCGCCTCGCCAGCGCCCGGGGCGCCATGACGGCGTCCCTCGCCAACCACCTACTCGGCTTTGGGCTGCTCGGCGCCCTGCTCATCCTCAAGGGGGCGCCCTGGGAGCGGCTCGCCGGGCTCGATCCTTGGCTGCTGCTCGGCGGCGTGCTGGGGGCGCTCTTCGTCGCCATCAGCAGCTGGGCCATCGGCCGTGTCGGCGCCCTGGCCTGCGCCCTGCTCATCGTCACGGGCCAGCTGGCGGGGGGCGCACTGCTCGATGCCCTGGCCGGACGGCTGGCCGCGAGCGATCTGCTCGGCATCCTGCTGGTGCTGGCGGGGGCCGCGCTGCAACGCTGGCAGGCCGGCAAGCCACGCTCCTGAGAATGAGCGGTGCTGTGATGGTGCGGATAAACCAGCAGGGATGACAAGATCGCCGCCTTGCCTGGACGAAAAGGCCGCATACCAGCCGGATCAGGGCCCTGGCGGAAGGGAAAAAGGCGAAAGAAAGGGAGGAGGAAGGTAAAGGAAGGCAAAGGAGAACAAAGGAAGAGAGGCCGCCTATGAGCCAGGGTCGGCCCAAAACGCAGAACACCGGCGCTTGGCCGGTGCTTTGAAATAACAAAGTTGCGCCCCTGTAGGGGGCACGCGGTCAGGGCCGCTTAGGCGTAGAAGGCCTCGACGGTGCCCTTGACGGTGATCAGCATGGCATTGCCGTAGCGATCCTTGGCCTTGGGGGAGGGGATCTTCACCCAACCTTCGCTGATGCAGTACTCCTCGACATTGGTGCGCTCCTTGCCGTTCACGCGAATGCCGATCTCGTGCTGGAAGCACTCTGCCACATGGTGCGGGCTACGCGGATTGGCCGCCAGACGGTCGGGCAGTGCAGGTTTGTTGTCGCTCATTTTATAGACCTGAGTGTGATAAAAAGTGGGTCATTGTAGGCAATGCCCGCCATGGGCTCAAGGCTGGGCTGCGTCCAATTGGGGTGGACAAGGTCCGGCTACCGTTGCAGCTCGGGCAACAGCGTCGCCTGCTCCTGAAAATGGTGGCAACGGCGCTCAACGTCGTCTCTGTAACGCGCCAGATAAGCCAGCTCGGCGGGATTGTCTGTCTCGACCAGGGCGATGGCGGCATCAAGCTGATGCAGTATGTCGCTGGCCACCTTGTGCAAGGTCTGCTGCAACAGGCGTTTGGGCAGGTCACACGCCTCGGCCATCTCCAGCAACTGCCATGCGTTGACCGCCTCGGGAGCAAACTCGTCGCCGATGGCCATGGCCAGATGCTGGTTGAACTCGGGGTAAAGCCCCACATTGACCAGATCGTACCAGGGGGTGGGCATCAGCCCTGCTTTTGATACGAAGAAGCTGTAGTTCTTGCCGTGGGCATCGTGATTGTTGACGCAGAGGTTGAAGAGCAGCCATTGCAGCATGTCCAGTCTGGCCTGCGCCGGATTGACACAAAGGACGCTGAGGCTGAACAGTCGTGGCAGGCTCACC
Source organism: Aeromonas sp. ASNIH8 (assembly GCF_002919855.1). NCBI lineage: Bacteria > Pseudomonadati > Pseudomonadota > Gammaproteobacteria > Aeromonadales > Aeromonadaceae > Aeromonas > Aeromonas sp. ASNIH8. The sequence goes on from NZ_PQLN01000156.1 coordinate 4,602, forward strand.
CCTTCCCTAATATGGGCCACATCCCGCCCGTCACCGAAGTTGCGTTCATATTTTCGGGTGACGGGAAACCCCAGCCCCTGACAGGCATCGATCATATGACGACGGCGAACCCTCAAGCCATCTTCATCAAGACGCCGATCGAAGCGTTCTACCAGCAAACCTCGGTGGGACTTATCGCCTTGGCCGACCCTGTGCAGTTCGACCTGTGCCACCGGCATGCCCAGCAGTGCGGCCAGTCGCATGGTCACAAACTCATTGATCACCAGATGAGGATGGTGCTCGAACTTGAGGAGATGGGTGGAACAGATCTCACCCTCGCCAAATCCCAGCGCCCCCTCGAGCCGCAGCAGGTTGAGCTTGGCCTGCACCCCCGCAACCGATAAGCGGGGGCGACCATCCCAGACTTCCAGCGGCCAGAGCTCGGGCTGATCGAGCCGCAGCATCAACTCCTCTGGGGTGATGGGGCGAAAGTGGGTGGGAATATCGGGCTCTGCGGGCAGGGTAAAGGTGACCGCCCCGGAGACATCGCGGCCGATGCCGTGGATCAGGGCAAAGAGATTGCTGCGCGAAACAGATAGCGCTTCAATCAGGTGCTCCAGCCCGCGATTTTCTGGCAGCAAGTTGCCGAGATACGCCCGGATCTGGGCGCTGCTGGCCGAACCATCCAGCGCCAGCGGCGGTGAGATCGGGAAGCCGCGAGCTTGCCATGCAGGTGTATAGCCGAGCTGAAAAGTATCCCGTTGGGAGTCATATTCAAGATGGCCGATCAGCTGGTTACCCAGCCGAAGTTCAAGCCGATGGCGCTCAGAACCACTCATCATCACCGACCTCTGATTGGCTGCTGTCGCTCGTTACCTGTGACCCGGCTTCTTGCACCAGTTGCAACCTCAGCCCCAGTGCGTTCATCACCTGCAGCAGGGTCGAGAGGTAGACATCCCCCCCCTTCTCAATCTTGATCAGGGTCTTCTTGGAGATGCCGCACAGTGAGGCTGTCACCTCCTGGGTCATCCTGGCGGCCTTGCGTCTCTCGCGTATCGCCAGCCCCAGGGAGGCGGGATCCAGTTCTTTCGGGCCGGTTTGCAACGATGCGTCTGCCATCATGATCACGAAAAAAAGTGTAGGTTGTTACACCTTAACCCATGGCGTGAGAATACATCAATCAAATGTGTACGATGGTGCACTTTTGATGGTTCTGGTACTGGTTGCAAGATAAAAGTGTAGAGGAGTCTACAAAGCTGTTGGCGATTCACATAGTTACAACACTATCTCCTCCGCAGTGGAGTAGGGACTAGTGTCTGGATGTATGGAGTTAAATCCGATCACATCGTAAGTCAATTTTTAATAAAGATTCATATGGTAATGCCGATAGTAATTGAAGACTAGATTGAATCTTAGCAACTGCCCCGTAAACCCTCGCCCAATCGGGCGGGGATATAAGGGGAGCTAATCTGGTGTGTTCTGCGAGGCCACATACGCCTTGAGCGTTTCGATAGTGGCCCCGCCAGCACTGCAAGCAA
>NZ_PQLN01000157.1:0-5947 GCF_002919855.1 Aeromonas sp. ASNIH8
TGAGAAAGAGGAGAAGTGAGTTGACCCAATCTGAACACTCGAGTTAGAAACGGGGTGACGTGAGCGCGTTAAGGATCAGGGTGTTCACGTTGGCCGGAATGGCTGTTCAACTTCGCCGGAATACGCAGATATAACTCATACCCGGTTTTGCGAGCCAAAAACAGATGACAGAAGCGTTCACCCCACGACGTTGCAGCCTGGCTAAAAAAGCAGTCTCTCATGACTGGTAGCTTTATTAGGACGACGACGTGCGGATCCCATCAAGGCCAGAGCCGGAAAACGGCTCACAGATAGGCCGGATACATTGACGCAAACGACTTCTGGAAATCAGTTCAAGCTTGCAGATAAGGAGCAGACCATACATTTTTTAGAATGTCCTTTTCGCGCTCGAGCCGGTTGATGCGGGCTTCCAGCTCCTGGATTTTCTGCTGCTCCGGGGTCAGCGCTTTGCCGATAGGGGTGGTGCCGGTTCGTTCGGATTGAAGCTGCTGAACCCATCGGCGAAGTATGGTTTCACCGACATCCAGTGAACGGCTGGCTTCGGGGACAGAGTATCCCTGGTCGAGCACCAGGGATGCGGCTTCGAGTTTGAATTCAGCAGTAAATGAGCGACGTAATCTTGTCATTGAACACCTCAAGTCATGGTGGCGACTGTACCACCTAAAACGGTGTCCGGGATGATTAGACCACTACATGTTGCTGTTTATGGTAGCGTTTAATTTTAAGCTTTGGGAAATCAACAAGAAGGCATAGCGAATGATCCCCTCTGGGGAAGGTGCGAATAAGTCATATGGCACGAGAGCATTTACTGGTAACCCATTGATATTAAATGACTAAAATTTTCATTTTTTGTTCGTGGGATACTTGTTCGCACTTTCCCTAGATCTGTACACACCATGTTTTGCCATGGCAGGATCTGCTCCATGCGGGACAAGAAAATCTCTTTTCTGGTCTGACGGCGCTTACTGCTGAATTCACTGTCGGCGAAGGTAAGTTGATGACTCATGATGAACCCTGTTCCATGGCTCCAGATGACAAACATGATCTCATATCAGGGACTTGTTCGCACCTTCCCTAAGCAATGCTTCATAGACGGGCTCCGACATCTGGATAGCTCGGTAGGACGATTGGGTTTTAGGCGTCTCGGAACGGCCATTAACAACGGTTGCCTGGATCAGAATTTGACGCTTACTGACGGCATTAATGATGCGTGAAGCAATGTCGCGAGTAGATCGTTTAGCTGGCATGTGAGCTATCGAGTAACCGCAGTGAAATACTTGCTGCTGCAGTGCGGTTATCAACATTGAGCTTTTTGTAGATCTGCTCAAGATGTTTGTTCACTGTTCTGTGGCTCATTTCAAGAATAGTGGCGATCTCCCAATTGGTTTTGCCGAAAGAGAGCCAATAAAGCACCTGAGATTCGCGTTTAGTGAGATTAAGTTCGCGTTGCAAATCTTCTTCTGTACCGCGTTTTTTCGGCGTGACCAAACGGATCAATGCATGCAGCTGATCATATTCACCGGCATATTCAGCTTGAATCGGCGGGGTAAACTGGTTCAGTTGCAGAGGTTCTTTCCGATGTTCGGATGTGATCCAGCGGGCGATGTCGGGTTGAATGCTTTTCCACGTTTCCAGAATATCGCCATTTATCTTGCCGATCAGCTCTTGTGCGTAAGGCGTAGCCCACTCCAAGCGCCCCTGTTTTGATACGCAGAAGACATATTGCCCGGCATAATCGAGGGCAAATTGTGCCGATTTCGCCAGTTTGGCGTTATGGCTGTGCACCTTGATTCGCGCCAGCACTTCATTTGGCACAACCGGTTTGGTGATGTAATCGACACCACCCACCTCAAAACCATGAATGACATGCTCTGAATCGTTAAGGCCGGTCATAAATAAAATAGGGGTGGAGGGGAGCTTTTCTTTCAGTTTCTGGCACGTATCAAACCCGTCCATTTCCGGCATGATCGCATCCAGCAACACCACATCGGGCTGCACTTTTTCCACAATCGCCAATGCTTGTGCACCACTGAGCGCCACCAGCACAGTCAACCCCGCTTTATTGAGCGTGGCGTTAAGCATGCCGAGCGACTCTGGCGAGTCATCGACCACTAAGACAATGATGTTACTGAATTCAATAATGCTCATTTATCAACTCGTTCAGGTTATGTACGACTTTTTCAAATTTACATTGCGATGCATCGCTGCGTATCGAACCGAAAAAAGCCTCTGTGCTGGCACCGGAATGGATAATTTCATCAAGCTTCTTTAGGAATGCAGACATAAAGCCAATTTCGGCATAATTGATTAACTGTGCTAGCTCTTCACGCGAAGGGATCGCTGAGGGGTCAGCGGTTGCATCCAAACCGGTGGTGATTGGTTTATCCTCGGGTTCTTCCTCAAAAAGCCAGTCCACCGGCAATAAATTGCTTAGCTTGGTCAACAGTTGTTCACGAGAGATGGGCTTGCTCAGGTAATCATTGTGATATTTGGCGAGCACGTTGCTTTTTTCCAACTCATGAATGTTCGCGGAAAGCATCATAATTGGGCTGCGGATGCCTTTTTGTCGCAGCTGGATCGCCAGTTGCCATCCACTGACTTCGGGCATTGTGATATCAAGAATATAAAGATGAATGGTATGGCTCGCTGCCATCTTAAGCGCTTCTGAAGCCCCATTTGCCTGCAGTATGTTGAAACCAAGCGGTGTGAGAATGTTACTCACCAGATTGCGTTGATCGGCAATATCGTCAACCACCAGAATGGTCTGCCGTGCGCCAGTGTAACCGGTAATATTCTGGTTAATCAGAACGGGAACCGAGACCGGGCTTTCTACCGCAGACATCATCATGGTCAGCGTGAAATTACTGCCTACATCCGGCTGGCTTTGGCAGGAGATATCACCGCCCATCAGGTTGGCCAGCGCGTGAGAAATCGTCAGACCAAGTCCTGTGCCTTGGATAGCGCGCGTGCTTTGGGTCTGAATGCGCTCAAACGGGTTAAAAATCTGCTGGATGTCGTGCTCGGATAGCCCGATGCCAGTGTCTTGTACGGAGAAACGAGCTACCTGATTGCGGTAAGTGACGCGGAAAATCACTTTCCCTTCACGAGTATATTTGATCGCGTTATTCAGCAAGTTGATGAGTATCTGTCGTAGGCGTTGCTTATCGGTGGCGATGTAGACGGGCAGATTCACGCAGGAGATGTATTCAAATTCGAGCCCTTTCTGAGAGGCTTCCATACTAAACATCTCGGCCAGCTCATTGAGCATGGTTGCCAGATTAAATTCAACGCGTTGCAGCTCAAGACGACCCGCTTCAATTTTGGAGATCTCCAGTAACCCTTCCAACAGGTCTGAGAGGTGTTTCCCGTTACGCCGTAAAATGTGGGCATATTCACGGGTTTGGTGATCCAGCTTGCGATCGTCACTTAATAATTGGGCGTAACCCAGCAAGACATTCAGCGGCGTGCGTAATTCATGGCTCAGCCCGGCGAGGTAGCGGCTTTTAGCGTTATTGGCGGTTTCTGCTGACTTTTTGGCTTGTTCTAATTCTCGGGATGTTTTCTCGTGCGCACTGATCTCATGAGTTAACAGTTGGGTGTGGGCTTTCAGCTCGGTGATGGCATTACGACTGGTGTTACGTGCCAGCACAAACAGGCCACTGATAATGCCAACCGGAATCAGTAGCATCACGAACGCTTTGAACATGCCACCGGTGATGGTGTGCATGTTATCGGGTGCCAGCGCGGGAATTTGGCTGTAGGCGATCATGAAAATGGCCGCCATAAAACTGCTGACGATGGCTAACACAATCATAAACTGACTGATGGGGCTGGACAGTTTATGTAGTAACTCATCTGGAAGAAACGGATGCAGTAGTGTGTGTATCTGCTCATGTATGGTGGCCTGGGGGCGGCATTTATCTTCACAGCGCACATCGAGCGAGCAACAGAGCGAGCAGATGTGACCGCCATAAACAGGGCAATGGGTCATATCTTCCGGCTCGTAAGCATTTTCACACACAGAACAGGCGAGTTCATGATCGTGATGTGTATGAATGTGAGTCTTGGCGTTGACCAGATAAAATTTGCCCTTGGTTAGCCACGCAATCAGCGGTGCGGTGATAAATGGCAAGGCAAAAGCGATATAGGAAGCAAACGCTTTGATGGCTTCATTAAACACATCGAGGTGGGCGGCTATTCCAATGGATGACGCAATGATCATCGAGCCAAGACCAACCGGATTAATGTCATACAGTTTCGAGCGTTTAAACTCGATACCCGGCGGGCTTAAACCCAGCGGTTTGTTGATCAGTAAGTCGGCAACTAAACTGCCGATCCACGCCAATACCAATACGGAATAAACTTGCAGGGTTTTTTCCAGCAGCTGGTAGATGCCGAGCTCCATCAATAAGAGCGCAATGACGACATTAAACACCATCCAGACCACACGGCCCGGATGGTTGTGGGTCAGCCGAGAGAAGAAGTTCGACCAGGCTAATGAGCCAGCATAGGCATTCGCGACGTTGATTTTAAGCTGTGACATAATGACAAATACACCGGCAGCCAGCAGCGCCAGCTTGGTGTTTTCCGTCATATAACTAAATGCATTTAGGTACATATGCGCAGGGTCACTTGCTTCTTTGGGGTAAAACCCATGACTGATGGCCAGCCACGCCAGATAGCTGCCAAGGGCGAGTTTGGCTGCACCAAATAGCATCCAACCCGGCCCGCCAAATAACATCGCCAACCACCATTTGAGACGACCTGTTTTTTTTTGCTCTGGCAGAAAACGCAGAAAGTCGACTTGCTCGCCTAATTGGGCAATGACTGCCAGTAATACGGCGGATGCGCTGCCAAACAGTAACCAGTTAAAGCTGCCACCATGTTGATTAATACCCGTGTAAGCCAGCCAACTGTCGAGTTGTGAGTCGGGGTGGCTGAATACATAGAACAAAGGAACGATCTGCATCGTCAGCCACAGTGGCTGCGACAACATCTGAAAACGGCTGATATTGGTGATGCCAAAGAGCACGAGGGGGATCACGGCCACCGCACTGATGATATAGCCCCAAAATAGTGGAATGCCCAACAGCAGTTCCAACGCCATCGACATGATCGCGGCTTCCAGCGCGAAAAAGATAAAAGTGAACGAGGCGTAAATCAGCGAAATAATAGTGGAACCAATATAGCCAAACCCAGCGCCTCGGCTGAGCAAGTCAATGTCTACACCATATTTGGAAGCGTAATAGCAGATTGGAATCCCGCTGAAAATCACGACGACCGAAACAGCCGCGATAGCCCACAGCGCATTGATGGAACCATAAGAGAGGGTGATGGAACCGCCCAACGCTTCCAGAACCAGAAACGAGACAATGCCCAACGCGCTATTGGCTATCCAGGTTGCTGACCATTTGCGGGCACGTTTCGAGGTAAAGCGCAGCGCGAAATCTTCCAGCATTTCATTGGCGACTAACTTATTGTATTTACGCCGATTAATAGGAATTTTTTGCATAATAGGCTGTGCTTCCATCCATGATAAGTAGTCCTTGATTGCACTCCTTGCGATCAAGTGAGGAAAGATATCCTCCTGGATTTGACCCCATAGGTCCAGACACTTTTTCCCGCTTAGGATTGTGATACCCGACTGCGCAGAAATTCCCGGGGTGAACGGTATCCCAAGGCGCTGTGCGGGTGGTGTTCGTTATAATGCTCAAACGCGATAGCCAAATTGCCTACCGCTGTTCGGCTATCCGGTTTTGGCATCATCTCGATATAGTCTCGCTTCATCGTCTTCACGAAGCTCTCCGCTATACCGTTACTCCTGTCTCTTGATCAGATCTTGATCCCCTGTGCCATCAAATCCTTGGCGGCAAGAAAGCCATCCAGTTTACTTTGCAGGGCTTCCCAGCCTTCCCAGAGGGCGCCCCAGCTGGCAATTCCGGTTCGC
>NZ_PQLN01000158.1:0-5859 GCF_002919855.1 Aeromonas sp. ASNIH8
GAGGACAGGCGTGAATGAAGTCGAGAGCTTGGTCGATACGCATAAAAAAATCCGAAACCCAACAAGGAGTTTCGGATTCTTACACAGCCTGAGGATCGGTCAATGGATCCTTAACTGATCGGCATTACGCCCGAAGGCGCCGTTTTTCATGTCCGTCATTTGACCGACGGGGAACAAGCCGCTGGCTTATTCGTCTTCCAGGTAGGCGTAGCCTTGCAGACCCAGCTCCAGCTCGTCGAGCAGGGCCTTGCGGGTCTCGTCGTCCAGCGCCGGGTGGGAGACGATGCGCTGGTAGTTCTCGCGGATCACGGACGGGTCGATGTTGACGTAACGCAGCAGCTGGTCGACGGTGTCACCACGCACCACGTTGCGGATGTCCATCTTGCCTTCTTCATCCAGCCACACTTCCGCGCAGTGGGTGTCACCGAACAGGTTGTGCAGATCCCCCAGGATCTCCTGATAGGCACCCACCAGGAAGAAGCCGACATGGCACTCTTCGTGCTCACCGTAGACCGGCATCGGCAGGGTGCTTTCCACCCCCAGACCGTCGACGTAGTGCTCCACCTGACCGTCGGAGTCACAGGTGATGTCCATCAGGATGCCGCGGCGGGTGAGCGGACGCTCGAGGCCGGCCAGCGGCATCACCGGGAACACCTGACCGATACCCCAGGCATCCGGCAGGGACTGGAACAGGGAGAAGTTGGCAAAGCACTTGTCAGCCAGTTTCTCGGAGAGTTCGTCGGCCAGGGCGCGGTGGTTGCGGTTGACTGGGTTCAGCAGCTCCTTGAGCGCCAGACAGGTGTTCTGGTGCAGCATCTCGGCCCAGGCACGTTGCTCCAGGTTCAAGAGGCCCATGGTGTACTGGGCGTTGACGTCACCGAGATCCGCCACGGAGTCGTGGAAGATCTCCAGCAGGGAGGGATCTTCCCCGCGCAGGTCCAGCCACCCTTTCCACATGTTCTGCAAGATGGTGGGCGCGTCCTCGTCCGGGGCGCTGATGTCGTTCACCTCCACCCCTTCGGCACCAATGATATTGGTGACCAGCACGGCGTGGTGTGCAGTCAGGGCACGGCCGGACTCGCTGATGATGGTCGGGTGCGGCAGGTCGAACTCGCGGCAGACATCGCCGATGCCCCAGACCACGTTGTTGGCGTACTCGGAGAGGCTGTAGTTCGCGGAGCAGTGGCTCTGGGAACGGGTGCCCTCGTAGTCCACACCCAGGCCGCCGCCCACGTCCACCACCTCGACCTTGGCGCCAAGACGGCACAGCTCGGCGTAGAAGCGGCCGCACTCGCGGATGCCGCCCTGGATGTCGCGGATGTTGGCGATCTGGGAGCCCAGGTGGAAGTGCAACAGTTGCAGGCAGTCCAGCTTGCCGAGGCTGCGCAGACGCTCCACCAGCGCCAGGATCTGGGAGGCGGAGAGGCCGAACTTGGACATGGAACCGCCGCTCGATTCCCACATGCCGGAGCCGGTGGACGCCAGACGGGCGCGCACCCCGATGTTGGGCTTGATGTTGAGACGAGCAGACTCGTCGAGCACCATTTCCAGCTCGGAGGGCTTCTCCACCACGATGTAGACCTTGTGGCCCATCAGGTTGCCCAGGAGGGCGTGGCGGATGTATTCGCGGTCCTTGTAACCGTTGCAGACGATCACGGAGCCTTGCTCATGATGATGGGACAGCACGGCCAGCAACTCGGGCTTGGAGCCCGCTTCCAGCCCAAGCCTCGGCTTGTCGCTGTAGGACTGACTGATGGTCTCGATGACGCGGCGCTGCTGGTTTACCTTGATCGGGTAAACGCACAGGTAATCCCCTTCATAGCCTGACTTTTCGATGGCCTGACCGAAGGCGTTGAACAGCGCATCGACCCGGCTCTTGAGGATGTCGGGGAAACGCAGCAACACCGGCGTGGTCAGCCCGGACTGGCGCAGTTGCTCGATGGCCTCGGACAGCACGATCTGAGCCTCGGGGCGAGACTTGTCGGGAGAGACGGTCACATGACCGGCGTCATTGATATTGAAAAAACCCGCACCCCAGTAGGGAACGTTGTAGACCTTCAAGGAGTCCTTGCTGGACCAGTTAGTCATGGGCTATGCCTCGCAAATGAGCGGCCGTGGGCCGCCTTCGTTACCCTCAATCACATCCAGACCATTGATTGCAAAATGCGGCAAGCCAGAGCGGCCTGCTGACGTTGGACCCGCAACGGAGCATGCTCCGCCACATCCTGTTCATTGCACATCGCGGCAAGCCAAGGCTGCCTGGTGGATCTTGGGAAGTAACGAGTCTTGATGTGGGGCTGGTGGCTTTACATCAAGCTCAACGGTATGCGGTAACACCTTGCCGGCGTACCGCGGTACTTTGATGACAATCGGCATCAGCCACGCCGTTTGTTCATCATTCGGCAGCTATCCCGACGGACAGGAGAGGGTTTCAAGGAAGAGAAGGGAAGACGTCAGCACGCATCGTGTTGATGGACGACAACCACTACGACCCGCTCAACGCCAGTGACCGCCCATGACAAGGGAGATGATGAGCCCGAAGCCCACTCGGTCAGCTGAAAGATGAGAGTCCGTTGTTCTCCCTGATACCGGAGCCTAACGGGTATTAAAGAAACCATTCCCCAGCAGTGTCTGTCGTTTCTGCGTGCCTCGCCCTATAGGCGTCATGATCCTGCGGGTCTGGCGGACACGGCCTGCGCAGGGTTGCCCTTGGATCGGCGCGGAGTGTACACACTTACCGCAGCCAGTGACAATAAAAAATCGTGTTAAAAAACGGGTTTTCATCAGGGGGCAAAATCTCGCTGCCAGCAAGGCGGGCTCTGGGATGGCGGGGGATGGGAGTGCGTGGGCGAGGCGATGAAAATAACCAACACGTCACGCTTTTTGGGTCACCCCTTGCCAGCGCTGGGCCGAGGGGAAATTCAGCTTTTTCGCAATTGCTTAACCAGTTTTTATTTTGGAATTTTTATGCAAACTGCCGAGCGATGATCCCTGCCCCTCCCCCTCGATGGCCCTCCTCTCCCCCATAAAGTCATCAAAAACTGCGCTGACGCAATAAGCGGCGCCGCCGTCTTGGCCACAATGACTCCTCTTTCGTGACCCGAGGCTTGCCCATGAACACCCTGCTTTCGCGCTTTCTCCACTACCTCACCTTTCATACCCGTTCCGATGCGACCAATCCTGCCTGCCCCAGCAGCGAGGGACAGCGCCTCTTCGCCCGGGCCCTGTGCGACGAAATGACGCAGATGGGGCTGAGCCAGGTCACCCTGGACGAGCATGGCTACCTCACAGCCTGCCTGCCGGGCAACCAGCCGGATGCCCCCGCCATCGGGCTCATCGCCCACATGGACACCGCCGATTACGAGGCCGAGTGCGTCGTTCCCCAGATAGTCGAGAACTATCAGGGGGGCGATATCTGCCTTGGCAAGGGGGACGAGGTGCTGGCCATCCGCCAGTACCGCTTCCTGAAAAACTACCTGGGGCAGGATCTCATCACCACCGACGGCACCACCCTGCTGGGGGCCGACGACAAGGCGGGCATCGCAGAGATCCTCACCGCCGTGGAATACCTGCAGGCTCACCCCGAGATCCCCCGTGGCGATGTCTGGGTAGGCTTTACCCCGGACGAGGAGATAGGGCGCGGTGCCGACCGCTTCCCGCTGGAGCGCTTCCCGGCCAAGTGGGCCTACACGGTGGATGGCGGCGAGCTCGGCGAGCTCGAATGCGAGAACTTCAACGCCGCCAGCGCCACGGTGCGCATCACAGGCAACAACGTCCACCCCGGCACCGCCAAGGGCAGCATGATCAACAGCCAGACCCTGGCCGCCCGCTTCCATGCCGCCATGCCCGCCGAGCAGACCCCGGAGTGCACCCAGGGGTATGAGGGCTTCTTCCACCTAGCCCGGATGGAGGGCACGGTGGAGGAGACCACCCTGCACTACCTCATCCGCGACTTCGACGATGACTGCTTCGCCGCCCGCAAGGCCCAGCTCAAGGAGCGGGTCGCCTCCCTGCAGCTGGACGCCCCCAAGGCGCGCATCACCCTGGAGATAGCGGACAACTACCGCAACATGCGCAGCCAGATAGCACCCCATCCCCACATCGTCGAGCTGGCCAAAGCCGCCATGGAGGCCGCCGACGTGGTGCCCAAGATCAAACCCATTCGCGGCGGCACCGACGGCGCCCGGCTCTCCTTCATGGGGCTGCCCTGCCCGAACCTGTTCACCGGCGGCCACAACTTCCACGGCAAGCACGAGTTCATCCCCCTGCAATCCATGGAAAAAGCGGTCGCTACCCTGGTGGCACTGGTGCGCCTCACCTCTGCCTGGCGGGCAGAGTAAGGGAGCAAGGACGGGGCTCGCCCCGTCATCAAACCGTCACCCAACCGACACACGAAAGGCACGCAGGGGCGTCAAGCTGGGGCAAAGTTCAGCGGAGCCTTGCCCATGTTCGACGTCGATACCCTGTTGGGGCAGCACCTGCCCCGCCTCGCCGGCCAGCCCCGCCTCCGTCCCCTGATGAGGCAGGGGCTGAGCTGGTTGCTGCACGAGGAGGCCTTCACCCGCTTTGCCGCGCGCCATCCCCACCTGCGCGGTCTGGACTTCGTCGAGCAGGCCCTCACCGAGCTCCACTTCGACTACCGGGTGAGCGAGGCCGAGCTCGAGCACATTCCCGCCAGCGGCCGGGTCATTCTTGTCGCCAACCACCCCATCGGCTCCCTGGACGGGCTGGCCCTGCTGCGCCTCATCGGGCGCATCCGCCCCGACGTCAAGATAGTGGCCAACCAGGTGCTGGCCCAGCTCGCGCCGCTGCGCCCTTTGCTATTGCCGGTGGACAACCTGGGGGGCAAGACCGACAGGCAGGCCATCCTCGCCATGAACGAACACCTTGCCGCCGACGGGGCCCTGGTTATCTTCCCCGCAGGCGAGGTCTCCCGCCTCGGCCCCAAGGGGGTGAAGGATGGCCCCTGGCAGGCCGGCTTCATCAAGCTGGCCCAGCGCAGCCGAACGCCCCTGGTGCCCATTCACCTGGGAGGGCGCAACAGCCTCTGGTTCTATCTCGCCTCCTGGCTCAACAAGCCCGCCTCCGCCCTGCTGCTGGTACGTCAGCTGTTTCGCCAGCAGGGGCAGACGCTGCCGGTGACCATAGGGGCGCGCATTCCCCTCGCCAGTTTTCAGGACCTGCCGGCCAAGACGGCGGCCCGGCTGGTGCGCGGCCACCTCTACCGAATCGCTCGAGGCAAGGCGGGACGGTTGCAGACCGAGGCCCCCATCGCCCTGCCGGAGGATCGCCGCCTGCTGAAACAGGCCATCGACGGGTGCGAGCTGCTCGGCCAGACCCCGGACGGCCAGCGTATCCTGCTCTATCGCCGCCACGAGCAGAGCCACTCTGTGATCCTGCGTGAGCTGGGGCGCCTGCGGGAGATCGCCTTTCGGGCGGTGGGGGAAGGCTCGGGCAAGCGGCGGGATCTCGATGCCTTCGACGATGACTATCACCACCTCATCCTCTGGGATCCCGCCCGCCTCGACATCATCGGCGCCTACCGTTTCGCCCCGGTGGCCGAACGGCTGGCCAGCAAGGGGCTGGATGGCCTCTACAGCCACACCCTGTTCGGCTTCGAAGAGAAGCTGCTGCCCCGGCTGGAACAGGCCATCGAGCTTGGCCGCAGTTTCATCCAGCCCGCCTACTGGGGCAAGCGGGGGCTCGATTACCTCTGGTTCGGCATCGGGGCCTATCTGGCCCGCTATCCCCAATACCGCTACCTGTTCGGGCCCGTCACCCTCTCCGGCAGCCTGCCGCCGGCGGCCAAGGATCTGCTGGTGAGCTTCTATCGCCAGCACTTCGCCCCCACCCTTGCCC
>NZ_PQLN01000159.1:0-5621 GCF_002919855.1 Aeromonas sp. ASNIH8
GCAGTTCAAGTTACCCGCCCGCCGAGAACGAAGTTACCCAAGGTGCATCAAAGCCAAACCACAGAAGTATGCGACGAGAAAACCTAGTAAAAACAATGCCAGTCAGGCTTAACTGACTGGCATTAGGGCACCTGGCCCCGCTTGCATTCCCGTGTTGCTCTTCTTTTATTATTTGCCGTGGGCCTTGATAGCCTCGACCGCCTTGTCGGGGAAGTCGCTGAATACCCCGTCCACATCGGCCTGATAGAGGAAGATGTTGAGCAGGTCGGTGAAGTCTTTCGCATAGGCCGGGATCTGCCCCTCATCCTGACGGAAGGTATAAGGATGCACCTTGAGACCGGCCGCGTGGGCCTCTTTCACCATGCCGGTGAAGACCGGCTTGCCGGGAGTGCCCGGCTCGGTCACCACCATGGGTTTCCAGGGACCGATTCCCTCGGCATAGGTGGCGATGGTCTTCATGGCACCCGGCTTGAACATCCAGTCGTAGTCATAGGGGGTCGCCTTGCCCTTGGCGTCATAGACCATGGTCTCGTTCCAGTCGGTCTCGGCCATCAGCTGCACCAACTTCAAGTCCATACCCATGGCGGGCATCAGCTCGCCGTTGATGCGCTTGAGCTCGTTGGCATCGAAGCACTGCAGATAGACCTTGTCGCTCTTGCTGGTGTAGCCGTACTCCTTGAGCACGTTCAGCACCGCCCTGGAGATGTCCTTGCCCTCGTGGCGGAACAGCCAGGGAGCCTTGATCTCCGGGTAGATGCCGATGTGCTTGCCGGTGCTCTTGTTGAGCCCCTGGATCATCTCGATCTCTTCCTGGAAGGTATGGATCCTGAAGCTGGACTTCCACAGCGGGAAGCGCGCCGGATAGACCGGCACCTGCTTGCCGTCCACCAGCTGGAACGGCTCGGTCATGCGCAGGGAGCGCACCTCGCCCAGGGTGAAATCCACCACATAGTAGCGTCCGTCCGGGCGGGCCCGGCCGGGGAAGCGCTCGGCCACGTCCGTGATGCCATCGAGGAAGTGATCGTGCATCACCACCAGCTGGTCATCCTTGGTCATCACCAGGTCCTGCTCCAGATAGTCGGCCCCCATGCCATAGGCCAGGGCCTTGGATTCCAGGGTGTGTTCCGGCAGGTAACCGGAGGCACCACGGTGGGCGATCACGATTTTGCCTTCGTCGGCCGCCAGTGCGGGCAGCGCCAAGGCGGCCCCGAGGCCAAGGGCTATCAGGGTACGGTGAGGTTGCTTCATCAAGAGGTCTCGTTGTTATGGTGTGTAGGATGCAGGTAATTGTTATAGCAGGGGTTTATTGCAGTTTGACGGCGGGCGGCTAAGGCCGCCCGCCATGGGTCATCAGCAGGCTTCGGGCAGGACGTGGTGGTGCTCGAGCAGCCAGGCACCGAGCTGCTGCTGCTCGGATTCCGACAGGCGCAGCCCCAGCTTGCTGCGGCGCCACAGGATGTCCTCCAGAGAGTGGGCCCATTCGCGCGCGATGAGATAGCGCACTTCGGATTCATACAGCCCGGCGCCAAAGTGCTGGCCGCGCTCCTCCTTCAGCCAGAGGCGGGCATGAGCGCCATAGGCTTCGGCGATGCGCAGGGCGCTGCGATCGTCGAGCCAGTCGAATTCCAGCGCAAAGGCACGCGCCAGTTCACGCACCGAGCAGTCGAACTCGCCACCGGGCAGCCGGCAGGAGGCGGTCCAGTCCTCTCCCATCTGGCTGAACCAGGGCTTGAGCTTGTTGCAGGCGGCCTGGGCCAGCTTGCGGTAGGTGGTGAGCTTGCCGCCAAACACCGACAACAGCGGCGCGCCGTCGGATTCACCACTGAGCTCGAGCGTGTAGTCCCGGGTCACCGCCTGGGGTGAATCGGACTCGTCGTCACACAGGGGGCGCACCCCGGCATAGGTCCACACCACGTCTGCCGGGCTTATCTGCCTAGTGAAGTGGGCATTGACCACCTTGCACAGGTAGTTGATCTCGGCATCGCTGATCTTGGCTTCCCGCGGGCTGCCCTTGTGCTCCACGTCCGTGGTGCCGATGAGGGAATAGTCCTGCTGGTAGGGGATGACGAAGACGATGCGGTTGTCCTCGTTTTGCAGGATGTAAGCCTCTTCGCGCTCATGGATGCGCGGCACTATCATGTGGCTCCCCTTGATGAGGCGAATGCCGCGGGGGGATTTCTCGCTCAGGCTCTCGTCATAGAAGGTCTTGACCCAGGGGCCCGCCGCATTGACCAGACCACGGCAGCTGACGGTGAATTGCTCGCCCCCTTCCCGCTCCAGCGTCAGGGTCCAGTGTTTGGAGCCGCGCACCGCCTTGACACAGCGGGTACGGGTCTGGACATCGGCGCCCTTGTCCCGCGCCAGCATGGCATTGAGCACCACCAGCCGGGCGTCGTCGACCCAGGCGTCCGAGTATTCAAAGCCCTTGTTGATGCCGCTCTTGAGACCGTCCTGTGGCAGGAAGCGCAGACCGCAACTCCCCTTGAGCCTGTCCCGCTTGGCCAGGTTGTCATAAAGGAAGAGACCGGCGCGGATCATCCAGGCCGGACGCAGGTGCGGGCGATGAGGCAGACGAAAACGCATGGGACGGGCGATGTGGGGAGCCATACCGAGCAGGACCTCCCGCTCCGCCAGCGCCTCTTTCACCAGCCGGAATTCGTAATGTTCGAGATAGCGCAGGCCGCCGTGGATCAGCTTGCTGGAGTTGGACGAGGTGGCAGAGGCGAGATCGCTCGCCTCGAACAGCGCCACCTTCAGCCCCCGCCCCGCCGCATCTGCCGCGATGCCGACCCCGTTGATGCCGCCGCCGACGACGACCAGATCATAATGTTCGCTCATGTTCACCTACTTTCTTATTTTGTGTTTGCCATGACAGCAATGTTTGATTTCGCTCATATTAGAACATAAAAAACCAATAAACGAACATTTCGTGAGAGAAATGTGATCGCGATTGTTTTCACAATGCTAAAAATGCTGCCAGTCGGTGATGGCCTGGCCAAGCTAAGGTCTGCCGGAAACAGCCATTTCGGGCAGGGAGGAGAACAAAGAGTGCCGGATGGGGGTGCCCATGGGGCAAGGTGATGAAGGCGATGGCGTGAATTCCTCGCAGGCGCCTAGCGTCGGTGCAAACCGGGTGCCCGAGTGCGGGGGCAACATCAGGGGTCAAAGAAGGTGTGTCAGCGCCAGGAACTGGCCTCTTAGGCGCCGCAAGGGAGACGCCGCAGGCCGGGAGGGGGCAGAAAAAAAAGCGGCCGCCCCGAGGCGGCCTGATGCCTGTACGGGGAAGCTCAGCAGATATGGCAGGCGATCTGATGCTGGGACATCAGTCGCATCAGCTTCTCCGGCGGCTCCTGATCCGTGAACAGGGCGTGGATCTGGTTGAGGTTGCCGAGGTTGACCATGGCGTTGCGGCCAAACTTGGTGTGGTCGGCGGCCAGGAACACCTGGCGGGAGTGGGCGATGATGGCCTGGGCGATTTTCACCTCGTGATAGTCGAAATCGAGCAGGGAACCGTCGCTGTCGATGCCCGAGATGCCGATGACGCCGTAGTCCATGCGAAACTGGCCGATGAAGTCGCGGGTCGCCTCCCCGACAATGCCGCCATCCCGGTTGCGAATTTCGCCGCCGGCGATGATGACGGTGAAGTCATCCTTGGCGGTCAGGATGCTGGCGACGTTCAGGTTGTTGGTGACCACGCGCAGCTCCCGGTGGTCGAGCAGGGCCCGGGCGATGGCCTCGGTGGTGGTGCCGATGTCGATAAAGAGCGACGAGCCGTCGGGGATGTTGGCGGCCACTTCCCGGGCGATGCGCTCCTTCTCCTTGAGCTGCATCACCTTGCGGGCGCTGTAGGCGGTGTTGACGGTGCTCGAATGCAGTGAGGCCCCGCCGTGATGGCGCCGGATCTTGTTCTGTTCGGCGAGATCGTTGAGATCCCGGCGAATGGTCTGGGGGCTGACGTCAAAATGGGTCACCAGATCGTCGGTCGAGACGAAACCCTGCCGGGTCAGGACGTCCAGGATCTCCAGATGTCGTTGGGTTTGCTTCACGCTTGCACTCCGCAGATGAGACGAAAAAAGGCCCCGGCAGGTGCGGGGCCTTTGGCAGTGTACCTGATCCCTTTTCCAATCGATAAGGGCAGGATCACGTTTTATGCCTTATGGGCAGCCGCCTTGGCGGCAATCGACTCGTTCTCGTGCTTGAGGGTCATGGCCAGCAGGATGATGGAGAGCACGCAGGAGACGGTGAGCACCATGAAGCCGCCGTCCCAGCCGAAGTGGTCAACGGTATAGCCCAGCATGGCGTTGGCCGCGACCGCGCCACCCAGATAACCGAACAGGCCGGTGAAGCCCGCCGCGGTACCGGCCGCCTTCTTGGGCGCCAGCTCCAGGGCGTAGAGGCCGATCAGCATGACGGGGCCATAGATGAGGAAGCCGATGGCGACCAGGGCCATCATGTCGATGGTCGGGTTCCCCGCCGGGTTGAACCAGTAGACCAGCACGGAGAGGGTCACCAGCACCATGAACAGGATGCCTGCCGGGGCACGGCGGCCCTTGAACATCTTGTCGGAGATCCAGCCGCACAGCAGGGTGCCCGGGATCCCCGCCCACTCATAGAGGAAGTAGGCCCAGGAGGAGTGATCCACGCTGAAGTCCTTGGCCTCTTTCAGATAGGTGGGCGCCCAGTCCAGCACGCCGTAACGGATGAGGTAGACGAAGGCGTTGGCGATGGCGATATACCAGAGCAGCTTGTTGTGCAGCACGTACTTCATGAAGATCTCCTTGGCGGAGAACTCCTGCTCGTGGCTTTCGTTGTAATCCTTCGGGTAGTCGTTCTTGTACTCCTCGATGGGGGGCAGACCGACCGATTGCGGGGTATCGCGCATCACGAAGAAGGCAATCACCGCGATGGCCGCCGCCGCCGCCGCAGGCACATAGAAGGCGCTGCGCCAGTCGTTGAACCAGCCCATGCCGAGGATGAACAGGGGGCCTATCATGCCGCCGCCCACGTTGTGGGCCACGTTCCAGACCGAGACGATCTCACCCCGCTCCTTCTGTGACCACCAGTGCACCATGGTGCGGCCGCAGGGAGGCCAGCCCATGCCCTGTGCCCAGCCGTTCAGGAACAGGAGCACGAACATGATGCCAATGCTGGAGGTAGCCCAGTGCATGGTCCCCATCATGAACATGATGCCTGCCGAGAGCAGCAGACCGGCGGAGAGGAAGTAGCGCGCGTTGGATCTGTCCGACACGTTCCCCATCAGGAATTTGGAGAGACCGTAGGCGATGGAGACGCCGGAGAGGGCCAGACCCAGATCCCCGCGGGAGAAGCCCTGCTCGATGAGGTAGGGCATCGCCAGACTGAAGTTTTTCCGTACCAGGTAGTAACCCGCATACCCGAAGAAGATCCCGAAGAACACCTGCCAACGCATGCGTTTATAGAAGGGATCCACCTTGTCGGCCGGCAGCCGGTCGATATGGGGTGCAGGCCTGAAGAGAGTGACTGCTCCCCGCCGCAAGCGGCGAGGCTTCCCACTTCTTAGGCCGCTACTGCCGAATTGGCAGATTAACGCTGGCCTCCATGGGTAGAAACGACGTGTCCCGCCGCCTTTAATTCCAATATGC
>NZ_PQLN01000016.1:0-59488 GCF_002919855.1 Aeromonas sp. ASNIH8
AGAGGCAGTAGAGGCAGTAGAGGCAGTAGAGGCAGTAGAGGCAGTAGAGGCAGTAGAGGCAGTAGAGGCAGTAGAGGCAGTAGAGGCAGTAGAGGCAGTAGAGGCAGTAGAGGCAGTAGAGGCAGTAGAGGCAGTAGAGGCAGTAGAGGCAGTAGAGGCAGTAGAGGCAGTAGAGGCAGTAGAGGCAGTATCAGAATCCACCAAAAGAAAAGCCGGGACAAGCCCGGCTTTTTCTTTTATCACTCAGCAGCTGCTTCAGCAGCGGCCGGGCGGTCTACCAGCTCAATGTAAGCCATAGGAGCGTTGTCACCAGCACGGAAACCGCATTTCAGAATGCGAGTATAACCGCCGGCGCGCTCCAGGTAGCGCGGGCCCAGTTCATTGAACAGCTTAGCCACGATCGCGTTATCGCGAGTACGGGCAAATGCCAGGCGACGATTAGCAACGCTATCAGTCTTGGCAAGGGTGATCAGCGGTTCAACTACACGACGCAGCTCTTTTGCCTTAGGCAGAGTCGTCTTGATGATCTCATGACGAACCAGGGAGCTGGCCATGTTGCGGAACATAGCCTGACGATGGCTGCTGTTCCGATTCAGTTGACGACCACTCAAACGATGGCGCATGACCTTATCCTTCTAACTAAATCTGTGAAACCCGTAATCTGGATTACTCGTCAGCGATGCTGGCGGGCGGCCAGTTCTCAAGGCGCATGCCAAGAGACAGACCACGGGAGGCCAACACGTCCTTGATCTCAGTCAGGGACTTCTTACCGAGGTTAGGAGTCTTAAGCAACTCAACTTCGGTACGCTGTACCAGATCACCAATATAGTGGATAGCTTCTGCCTTCAGACAGTTCGCTGAACGAACTGTCAGCTCCAAATCATCGACAGGACGCAGCAGAATCGGATCAAACTCGGGTTTCTCTTCTTTCTTCTCGGGCACGCTGACATCGCGCAGATCCACGAAAGCTTCCAGTTGCTCTGCCAGAATAGTGGCGGAACGACGGATGGCTTCTTCCGGATCCAGAGTACCATTGGTCTCCATGTCGATAACCAGCTTGTCCAAGTCGGTGCGCTGTTCCACACGTGCCGCCTCGACATTGTAGGCGATGCGAACGATGGGGCTGAACGCGGAGTCCAGCAGCAGGCGACCGATAGGACGCTCTTCATCATCGTTGTGAACACGAGCAGAAGCAGGCACATAACCACGACCGCGCTGAACTTTCAGGCGCATGCTGATCTCAGCATTTGCACCAGTCAGGTGGCAGATTACGTGCTCCGGGTTTACGATCTCGACTTCATCACCGTGAGTGATATCACCAGCGGTAACGGGGCCTGTTCCAGACTTGGTCAGGGACAGAGTTACCTCGTCCTTGCCTTCCAGCTTCACAGCGATACCTTTCAGGTTGAGCAGGATTTCAAGAATGTCTTCCTGTACACCTTCTTTGCTGCTGTACTCGTGCAGTACTCCGTCGATCTCGACTTCAGTAACCGCACAACCGGGCATAGATGACAGCAAAATACGACGCAGGGCATTGCCCAGCGTGTGGCCAAAGCCACGCTCAAGCGGCTCGAGAGTCACTTTCGCGTGAGTCGGGCTAACTTGCTCGATGTCAACTAGCCGCGGTTTAAGAAAATCTGTTACAGAACCCAGCATTGTGTCCTCTCTTTAGAAGCTAGCTTTACTTGGAGTAAAGCTCGACGATCAGCTGTTCGTTAATGTCGGCAGACAGGTCGGAACGCTCCGGCAGGCGCTTGAAGGCACCTTCCATCTTAGCAGCGTCAACCTCTACCCAAGTCGGCTTCTCGCGCTGACCAGCAACTTCCAGGGAAGCTTTGATACGCGCTTGCTTCTTAGCCTTCTCGCGAACGCAGATCACGTCCTCAGGGGATACCTGGAAAGAAGGAACATTCACAACGCGGCCGTTTACCATGATGGCTTTGTGGCTCACCAGCTGACGAGATTCAGCACGAGTGGCGCCGAAGCCCATGCGGTAGACGACGTTGTCCAGACGACCTTCCAGCAGCTGCAACAGGTTTTCACCGGTGTTACCCTTTTGACGGGCAGCGTCGCGGTAGTAGTTGCGGAACTGTTTTTCCAATACGCCGTAGATACGACGTACTTTTTGTTTCTCGCGCAGTTGCACACCGTAGTCGGACAGACGCGCTTTACGCGCACCGTGTTGACCAGGAACGGTGTCAATCTTGCACTTAGAATCAATCGCACGAACACCAGACTTCAGGAAGAGGTCGGTGCCCTCACGACGGCTAAGCTTAAGCTTAGGACCGATATATCTTGCCATCTTCTTTCTCCAACAATCCTAGACCAAGTAGCTACAGCGTTACACGCGGCGCTTCTTGGGAGGACGACAACCGTTGTGCGGGATCGGAGTCACATCAGTAATGTTAGTGATGCGGAAACCAGCCGCGTTCAGAGCGCGGATGGAAGACTCACGACCGGGACCCGGACCTTTGACCATGACTTCCAGGTTCTTCACGCCGTATTCTTTGGCGATCTCACCAGCACGCTCAGCAGCTACCTGGGCAGCAAACGGAGTGGACTTACGGGAACCACGGAAACCGGAACCACCAGAGGTAGCCCAAGACAGAGCATTGCCCTGACGGTCAGTAATGGTCACGATTGTGTTGTTGAAAGATGCATGAACGTGCGCAATACCGTCGCTCACTTGCTTTTTAACGCGCTTGCGAGCACGAGTCGGAGTTTTAGCCATTTTCTACCTTCCCGTTACTTCTTGATAGCCTTGCGCGGACCCTTACGGGTACGAGCGTTGGTCTTGGTACGTTGACCACGAACAGGCAGGCTACGACGGTGACGCAAACCACGGTAGCAACCCAGATCCATCAATCGCTTGATGTTCATGGAAATCTGACGACGCAGGTCACCTTCGACGGTGAATTTACCTACTTGTTCACGCAGACTCTCGATCTGAGCTTCGTCCAGGTCTTTAATTTTCACATTCTCAGCGATACCGGCTGCGGCACAGATGGCCTTGGAGCGGGTACGACCGACGCCATAAATAGCAGTCAACGCAATGACTGCATGTTTATGGTCAGGAATGTTAATGCCAGCGATACGGGCCACTATTCACTCCTACATATAGTAGATAACGACCACCACAAAGCCCGTGAGCGGATACGTGGCGGTCAACCAATACACAACAAAAGTTGGCTGGCTATATTAGCCAGCACAACTATTTGTTGCAAGTACTAACCGTAAAAAATTAGCCTTGGCGCTGTTTATGCTTTGGCTCGCTGCAAATCACACGCACCACACCGTGACGCTTGATGATTTTGCAGTTACGGCAGATTGCCTTAACGGAAGCACGAACTTTCATTGCTTAACTCCGTAACTACGCCGACCTTTAGCGGCCGTAGCCCTTCAGGTTGGCCTTCCTCAGGACGTCGCCATATTGATGAGACATCATATGGGTCTGAACCTGAGCCATGAAGTCCATGATAACTACCACGATAATCAGCAGCGAGGTGCCACCGAAGTAGAACTGTACGTTCCAGGCAGTCATCAGGAACTGGGGTACCAGACAGATAAAGGTAATATAGAGCGCACCTGCCAATGTCAGGCGAGTCATAACCTTATCGATGTAACGTGCTGTCTGCTCGCCCGGGCGGATCCCCGGGATAAAGGCTCCACTCTTCTTCAGGTTATCTGCTGTCTCGCGGGGGTTGAACACCAGCGCGGTATAGAAGAAGCAGAAGAAGATAATGGCTGCTGCATAGAGCATCTCGTACAAGGGCTGACCCGGCTGCAGGACCATAGAGACCTGTTGCAGAATGTCAGCGATCTTGCCCTCGCCCTGACCAAACCAGGAGGTAATGGTACCCGGGAAGAGGATGATGCTGGATGCGAAAATCGCAGGAATCACACCGGCCATATTCACTTTCAACGGCAGGTGTGTGCTTTGCGCAGCGAATACCTGGCGGCCTTGTTGACGCTTGGCATAGTTAACGACGATACGACGCTGACCACGCTCCACGAACACCACAAAGTAAGTCACAGCGAAAACAATCAAGCCCAGCAACAACAACAGCAGGATGTGCAATTCCCCTTGACGTGCCTGTTCGGCCGTAGCGCCAATGGCATGAGGCAGACCGGCGACGATACCTGTGAAGATAATCAACGAGATACCATTACCAATCCCACGCTCGGTAATCTGTTCACCCAACCACATCAAGAACATGGTACCGGTGACCAGACTCACAACGGCTGTGAAATAGAAGCCCAAACCCGGATGAGTCACGAGTCCTTGCATCATATTCGGCAGACCTGTTGCAATACCAATGGCCTGGAACGTTCCCAAAACCAGCGTGCCCCAACGGGTATATTGGCTAATCTTGCGACGGCCGGATTCACCTTCTTTCTTGAGTTCAGCAAGAGCAGGGTGAACCACAGTCAGCAGCTGGATAATAATCGACGCCGAAATGTACGGCATGATCCCCAGTGCAAGAATAGAAGCACGCGAGAGTGCACCACCACTGAACATGTTGAACATCTCAATGATGGTGCCCTTCTGTTGTTGGAACAACTCGGCCAGTACGGCGGCGTCAATACCAGGGATCGGCACATAAGAGCCTGCACGGAACACGATAATTGCCCCGAGAACGAAGAGCAGACGGCTCTTCAGTTCGCTCAGACCACCTTGTGCTTTAACATCCAATCCTGGTTTCTTAGCCATTGTACTGATTATTCCTCGATTTTACCGCCAGCGGCCTCGATGGCTGCACGTGCACCCTTGGTGACGGACAGACCACGAACGGTCACAGCACGGTCAATGTTGCCAGACAGAACAACTTTAGCGAACACGATGTTTTTGGTAATAACACCGGCTTGCTTCAGAGTGCTCACGTCGACCACATCACCTTCTACCAGGGCGATTTCGTTCAGGCGCACTTCGGCAGAAACCAAAGATTTGCGAGAGAAGAAACCGAACTTCGGCAGACGGATTTTCAAAGGCATCTGGCCGCCTTCGAAACCGTTGCGGACCTTGCCGCCACCGGAACGAGAGGTCTGACCTTTAACACCACGACCACCGGTCTTGCCCAGACCAGAACCGATACCACGGCCCGGACGGTGCTTGACGCGCTTGGAGCCAGCGGCCGGAGACAGAGTATTCAGACGCATGCTTAGCCCTCCACCTTAACCATGTAATAAACCTGGTTGATCATGCCGCGTACGCAGGGAGTATCTTCCAGCTCAACGGTGTGACCAATGCGACGCAGACCCAGACCACGCAGAGTCGCCTTGTGCTTTGGCAGACGGCCGATAGAGCTGCGAGTTTGAGTTACTTTTACAGTGTTAGCCATGTCGCATTACCCCAGAATTTCTTCAACGCGTAGACCACGCTTGGCCGCGATCTGTTCCGGTGATTGACCGTGAACCAGAGCGTCGACAGTTGCGCGAACAACGTTGATTGGGTTGGTGGAACCGTAGGTCTTGGCCAGCACGTTGTGGATACCAGCAACTTCCAGTACGGCACGCATGGCGCCGCCTGCAATGATACCAGTACCTTGGGAGGCCGGCTTCATGAACACGGTGGAACCAGAGTGAACGCCACGCACCGGGTGGTGCAGGGTGCCGTTGTTCAGCTCAACCTTGTTCAGGTTACGCTTAGCCTGTTCCATCGCCTTTTGAATGGCGGCCGGAACTTCACGGGCCTTACCGTAACCGTAACCTACACGGCCGTTACCATCACCCACCACGGTCAACGCGGTGAAGGACATGATACGACCACCTTTAACAGTTTTCGAAACACGGTTTACTGCAATGAGCTTTTCTTGCAGTTCGCCGGCTTGAGATTCGACTTTAGCCATCTTCGACTCCTAGCTTAGAACTGAAGACCAGCGTCACGAGCAGCGGCAGCCAGAGCGGCTACACGACCGTGATACTTGAAACCGGAACGATCGAAAGATACGTTCTGAACGCCTTTGGCAATAGCACGCTCAGCGATAGCCTTACCTACAGCGGTAGCAGCATCTGCGTTACCGGTGTATTTCAGAGCTTCACTGATGGCTTTCTCTACTGTGGAAGCAGAGGCCAGAACTTCGGAACCGTTGGCTGCAATAACCTGCGCATAGATATGACGCGGGGTACGGTGAACAACCAGACGGGTAGCTCCCAGTTCCTGCATCTTTTTCCGAGCACGAGTAGCACGACGGAGACGAGCTGCTTTCTTGTCCATAGTGTTACCTTACTTCTTCTTAGCTTCTTTAGTACGCACTTGCTCGTTGGCATAGCGTACACCCTTGCCCTTGTAGGGCTCCGGAGCGCGGTAAGCACGGATATCGGCGGCGACTTGGCCAACCAGCTGCTTGTCCACACCACGCAGAACGATCTCGGTGGCGGACGGACATTCAGCGGTGACACCAGCCGGCAGCGCATGCTCTACCGGGTGAGAGAAGCCCAGTGCCAGCGCAACAGCATTGCCCTTGATGGAGGCTTTGTAACCTACACCAACCAGCTGCAGCTTGCGCTCGAAGCCTTGGGTAACACCGACTACCATGTTGTTGACCAATGCACGGGCAGTACCGGCCTGAGCGTCAGCACCAGCGATGCCATCGCGCGGGGCGAACTTCAGTACATTGTCTTCTTTGGTCACTTCTACACCGGCGTGGATGGAACGAACCAGGGAACCCTTGCCACCTTTGATGGACAGTTCTTGGCCGTTCAGAGTCACCTCTACGCCAGCAGGAATAGTGACGGGTGCCTTAGCAACGCGAGACATTTCCGACCTCCTATTAAGCGACGTAGCAGATGATCTCACCACCCATGCTTGCCTTGCGGGCAGCACGGTCGGTCATCACACCTTTAGACGTGGACACGATAGCAACACCGAGACCGCCCATGACTTTCGGCAGATCAGTAGTGCGCTTGTAAATACGCAGGCCGGGACGGCTCACGCGTTGGATCAGTTCTACAACCGGCTTGCCCTGGAAATACTTCAGTTCGATTTCCAGTTCCGGTTTCACGTCACCAGCTACGTTGTAGCCAGCGATGTAACCTTCTTCTTTCAGCACTTTGGCGATAGCCACTTTCAGCTTGGAAGAAGGCATGGAAACCGCAACTTTGCTCGCCGCCTGACCGTTACGGATGCGGGTCAGCATATCCGCGATCGGATCTTGCATGCTCATAGTCTAACTCCCGAGATTCTTACCAAGAGGCCTTTTTGAGGCCCGGAATTTCGCCCTTCATGGCATGCTCACGCACCTTGATGCGAGAGAGGCCAAACTTCCGCAGGAAACCGTGCGGACGACCAGTGATGTTGCAACGGTTACGCTGGCGGGACGGACTGGAATCACGGGGCAGCTGTTGCAGTTGCAAGACAGCATCCCAACGCGCTTCTTCAGAAGCGTTCATATCAACGATGATAGCTTTCAGCTCGGTACGCTTGGTCGCGAACTTGGCTGCCAGCTTCGCACGCTTTGCTTCACGTGCTTTCATGGATGTTTTAGCCATAACCCTAACCTTACTTGCGGAATGGGAAGTTAAAGGCAGCCAGCAGAGCACGGCCTTCTTCGTCGGTATTCGCGGAAGTGGTGATGGTGATATCCAGACCACGGACGCGATCGACCTTGTCATAGTCGATTTCCGGGAAGATGATTTGCTCACGCACGCCCATGGAGTAGTTACCACGGCCATCGAACGCCTTGGCGTTCAGACCACGGAAGTCACGGATACGCGGTACGGAGATGCAAATCAGCCGTTCCAGGAACTCCCACATACGCTCGCCACGCAGGGTTACTTTACAACCTATCGGGTAGCCTTCACGAATCTTGAAGCCCGCAACAGATTTGCGTGCTTTGGTGATCAGCGGCTTCTGACCGGAAATGGCAGCCATATCGGCAGCAGCATTTTCCAGCAATTTCTTGTCAGAGATCGCTTCACCAACACCCATGTTCAGGGTGATTTTCTCGATCCGAGGGACTTGCATGATAGTCTTGTAACCGAACTGCTTGGACAGTTCATTTACTACATCGGATTTGTAGTAATCATGCAGTTTCGCCATCGTTAAACTCCAATTACTTCACAAGTTCGCCGGTGGATTTGAAGAAACGGACTTTCTTGCCGTCTTCAA
Organism: Aeromonas sp. ASNIH8; assembly: GCF_002919855.1. Classification (NCBI taxonomy): domain Bacteria; kingdom Pseudomonadati; phylum Pseudomonadota; class Gammaproteobacteria; order Aeromonadales; family Aeromonadaceae; genus Aeromonas; species Aeromonas sp. ASNIH8. Next base: position 8,108 of record NZ_PQLN01000016.1, read on the forward strand.
TCCGGAAACCAACGCGGTCAGCCTTGCCAGTGGCAGAGTTGAACAGCGCGACGTTAGATACATCGATGGGGGCTTCTTTGGTGACGATGCCGCCAGCCTGACCCAGTGCGGGTACCGGCTTTTGGTGTTTCTTCACCTGGTTGATGCCTTCCACGATTACCTTACCTTTTGCAATCAGGACTTGAGTGACTTTGCCACGCTTGCCCTTGTCTTTGCCGGTAAGAACAATTACTTCGTCTTCGCGACGGATTTTAGCTGCCATCGTTCGACTCCTTACAGTACTTCGGGTGCCAGGGACACAATCTTCATGAACTTCTCGTTACGGAGTTCACGGGTCACCGGGCCAAAAATACGAGTACCGATTGGCTGTTGGTTGTTGTTAAGCAACACAGCCGCATTGTTGTCGAAACGGATGACAGAGCCGTCCGGACGACGAACGCCTTTACGGGTGCGTACGACCACCGCGTTATACACATCACCTTTCTTCACTTTACCGCGAGGAATGGCTTCCTTGATGGAAACCTTGATGATGTCGCCGATGCCGGCATAACGGCGGTGCGAACCACCCAGAACCTTAATACACATTACACTGCGAGCGCCGGAGTTGTCGGCAACACCCAGCATACTTTGCATCTGGATCATCTTAGTGCTCCGCTTTGTTTACTTCTTATCCCTGATGGGATCTGGCTGCCTTCAAAAGGCGCGAAACTATAACACAGCTATTTTTGAAAAGGTAGCCTAAAAAACAAACGGCCCCGATGGGGGGCCGTTTGGGCTAAAAAGTACCGAATTAGGCCTTTTCTACGACAGCAACCAGGGTCCAGGACTTGGTCTTGGACAGCGGGCGGCACTCGCGGATTTCCACGAGATCGCCAGCCTTGCACTCGTTGTTCTCGTCATGCACGTGCAGCTTGGTAGTACGCTTGATGATCTTACCGTAGATCGGGTGCTTTACCTTGCGCTCGATAGCGACGGTGATGGACTTGTCCATCTTGTCGCTGATTACACGACCTTGCAGAGTACGGATCTTGTCAGTCATTACGCACCTGCCTTCTCAGTCAGTACAGTCTTGATACGTGCGACGTCACGACGCACTTGTTTCAGAGTGTGAGTCTGAGCCAGCTGGCCGGTGGAAGCTTGCATGCGCATGTTGAATTGCTCACGCAGCAGACCCAGCAGCTCCTGGTTCAGTTCTTCGACGCTCTTTTGACGCAGATCTTGGGCTTTCATCACATCACCGTCTTAATTACGAAAGTGGTCTGAACAGACAGCTTAGCTGCGGCCAGGGCAAACGCTTCACGCGCCAGAGCCTCAGGTACACCATCCATCTCGTACAGAACCTTGCCAGGCTGGATCGGGCAAACCCAGTATTCCACGTTACCCTTACCTTTACCCATACGAACTTCGAGGGGCTTTTCGGTGATGGGCTTGTCCGGGAACACACGGATCCAGATCTTGCCTTGACGCTTAACGTGACGGGTCATGGCACGACGGGCTGCTTCGATTTGACGAGCAGTCAGTTGACCACGAGATGTCGCCTTCAGGCCAAAGGTACCGAAGGATACTTCGTTACCGGCATTGGCCAGACCGCGGTTACGACCCTTGTGGGTCTTGCGGAATTTAGTACGCTTAGGTTGCAACATTTACCGAATCTCCTTACTTGGCAGCGCGGCGCTTGTTGTCACGCTTGGGCTTCGCAGGAGCCTGCTCTTGAGCAGCGGCAGCATTGACTGCAGCCAGACCGCCCAGAACTTCGCCCTTGAAGATCCAAACTTTAACGCCGATCACACCGTAAGTGGTGTGGGCTTCAGAAGTTGCGTAGTCGATGTCGGCGCGCAGGGTGTGCAGGGGCACACGACCTTCACGGTACCATTCGGTACGCGCGATTTCAGCGCCGCCCAGACGACCGGAAACTTCCACTTTGATGCCCTTGGCACCCAGGCGCATGGCGTTCTGTACGGCGCGCTTCATAGCACGACGGAACATTACGCGACGCTCCAGCTGGGAAGTGATGCTGTCGGCAACCAGTTTGCCATCCAGCTCCGGCTTGCGGACTTCGGAAATGTTGATCTGAGCAGGCACGCCAGCGATCGCGGCTACAGCTTTGCGCAGTTTTTCAACGTCTTCGCCTTTCTTGCCGATCACGACACCCGGACGAGCGGTGTGAATGGTCACACGGATGCTCTTGGCCGGACGCTCGATAGTGATCTTGGACAAGGAAGCGTTTTTCAGCTCCTTGGTCAGGAACTGGCGTACTTGGAAATCGCTGTACAGGTTGTCAGCGAAGTCTTTGGTGTTCGCGAACCAGGTAGAATTCCAAGGCTTGGTAATACCCAGGCGAATGCCATTAGGATGTACTTTCTGACCCATTGCTTATCTCCCAGCCTTAGCGTCGGATACCACTACAGTGATGTGAGCGGTACGCTTGAGGATACGATCCGCGCGACCTTTGGCACGCGGGCGGATGCGCTTCATGGAGGGACCTTCGTCTACCATGATGGTGGCAACACGCAGGGTGTCGATATCGGCACCTTCGTTGTGCTCAGCGTTGGCAATGGCAGATTCCAGCACTTTCTTCACCAGAACAGCAGCCTTTTTCGGGCTGAAGGTCAGGATGTTCAGAGCCTTGTCTACGGACAGACCACGTACTTGATCGGCTACCAGACGAGCTTTCTGGGCAGAAGTACGGGCATAACGGTGTTTAGCGATAGCTTCCATCATTTATCCCTTAGCGCTTCTTAGCCTTCTTATCAGCAGCATGGCCGCGATAAGTACGAGTCGGTGCGAATTCACCCAGTTTGTGACCGATCATTTCTTCGGTAACGAAAACCGGAACGTGCTGACGACCATTATGGACAGCGATGGTCAAACCGATCATGTTCGGGATGATCATTGAACGACGGGACCAGGTCTTAACCGGCTTTTTATCCCCGCTTTCCACCGCTTTCTCTACCTTCTTCAGCAAGTGCAGGTCGATAAATGGACCCTTCTTGAGAGAACGTGGCATGGTGATTCCTCTATGTTAACAATTACTTGTTACGACGACGTACGATGTACTTGTCGGTACGCTTGTTCTTACGGGTCTTGAAGCCCTTAGCCTTCTGGCCCCATGGGGACACAGGCTGCATGCCCTTGTTACGACCCTCACCACCACCGTGCGGGTGATCAACCGGGTTCATCGCCATACCGCGAACGGTCGGACGAATACCACGCCAGCGGTTAGCACCGGCTTTACCCAGTTGACGCAGCATGTGCTCGGAGTTACCCACTTCACCGATGGTAGCGCGGCACTCGGCCAGAACTTTACGTACTTCGCCGGAACGCAGACGCAGAGTTACATAGTTACCTTCACGAGCCAGGATCTGGATGAAAGTACCAGCGGAACGAGCCAGCTGGGCACCTTTACCAGGCTTCATCTCAACGGCGTGAACGGTAGAACCGACCGGGATGTTGCGCATCGGCAGGGTGTTACCTACCTTGATGGCAGCATCAGCACCAGAGGCGATTGCATCACCAGCTTTCAGGCCTTTCGGAGCCAGGATGTAACGACGCTCACCGTCTGCATACAGCACCAGGGCGATGTTTGCGGTACGGTTAGGATCGTATTCCAGACGCTCAACTTTGGCCGGAATGCCGTCTTTATCGCGCTTGAAGTCGATCAGACGGTAGTGTTGCTTGTGACCACCACCGATATGACGAGTGGTGATACGACCGTTGTTGTTACGGCCACCGGACTTGCTTTTGCTGTCCAGCAGAGCGGCGAAGGGCTTGCCCTTGTACAGCTCTTGGTTGACGATCTTGACGACGTGGCGGCGGCCCGGAGAAGTAGGCTTGCACTTAACGATTGCCATTTTTCAGAACTCCTCTTACTCGGCTGCGCCCATGAAGTCGATGTCCTGACCAGCTTTCAGGGTCACATAAGCCTTTTTCCAATCGGAACGACGGCCTACGCGTGCACCTGCGCGCTTGGTCTTACCCTTCATGTTCAGGGTACGGACGGTCTCAACTTCGACCTCGAACAGTTTCGCAACTGCAGCTTTGACTTCCGCCTTGGTGGCATCAACAGCAACTTTGAACACGATAGTGTTCTGCTTTTCTGCGACCATGGTGCTCTTTTCAGAGATGTGCGGAGCCTTCAGAACTTTCAGCAGACGCTCTTCACGGATCATGCCAGCATCTCCTCGATTTGCTTAACTGCGTCAGCAGTCATCAGAACCTTGTCGAAAGCGATCAGGCTGACCGGGTCGATACCGGCAACGTCACGCACGTCAACTTTGTACAGGTTACGAGCAGCCAGGAACAGGTTCTCATCGACTTCAGCAGTCACGATCAGAACGTCAGTCAGTTCCATTTCTTTCAGCTTGGCGATCAGTTCTTTGGTCTTCGGCGCTTCGATGCCGAACTTCTCAACAACGATCAGGCGCTCTTGACGTACCAGCTCGGACAGGATGCTACGGATAGCGCCGCGGTACATCTTCTTGTTTACTTTCTGGCTGTGATCTTGCGGCTTAGCAGCAAAGGTCACACCACCGGAACGCCAGATGGGCGAACGGATGGAGCCAGCACGGGCACGACCAGTACCCTTCTGACGCCACGGCTTTTTGCCGCCACCAGACACTTCAGAGCGAGTCAGCTGCGCACGAGTACCCTGACGGGCACCAGCGGCATATGCAACGACAACCTGGTGAACCAGAGCTTCGTTGAATTCGCGCCCGAAGGTAGTCTCGGAAACTTCAAGAGCGCTCTTGGCGTCTTTCATTACCAATTCCATTACTATCTCCTCAGACGTTACGCTTTGACGGCAGGTTTGACGATCACGTTGCCGTTGGTTGCACCCGGTACTGCGCCTTTGATGAGCAGCAGGTTGCGTTCAGCGTCAACACGAACCAGTTCCAGGTTCTGAGTCGTTACACGCTCAGCACCCATGTGACCAGCCATCTTCTTGCCCTTGAATACACGGCCCGGGGTCTGGTTTTGACCGATGGAGCCAGGTACACGGTGGGACAGGGAGTTACCGTGGGTCATATCCTGGGTACGGAAGTTCCAGCGCTTAACAGTACCGGCAAAACCTTTACCCTTGGATGTGCCGGTAACGTCTACCAGCTTAACGTCAGCGAGAAGATCTACTTTCAGCTCGCTACCAACAGTGAAAGTTTCACCGTTGTTCAGGCGGAATTCCCACAGACCGCGACCGGCTTCTACACCAGCTTTGGCGAAGTGGCCAGCTTCCGGCTTGGTTACGCGGCTGGCTTTCTTGGCGCCAGTGGTAACCTGAATAGCGTTGTAGCCGTCGGTTTCTACAGATTTGACCTGAGTTACACGGTTAGCTTCAACTTCGATAACAGTCACCGGGATAGAAACGCCATCTTCAGTGAAGATGCGAGTCATACCCACTTTGCGACCTACAAGACCGATTGTCATTGTTATCAACCTCTTTCCGTAATTAACCCAGGCTGATCTGGACGTCTACACCAGCTGCCAGATCCAGACGCATCAGAGCGTCTACGGTCTTGTCAGTCGGCTCAACGATGTCTACCAGACGCTTGTGAGTGCGGATCTCGTACTGATCACGCGCGTCTTTGTTGACGTGCGGGGAGATCAGAACGGTGAAACGCTCTTTGCGAGTCGGCAGCGGGATAGGACCGCGAACCTGCGCGCCAGTGCGCTTAGCAGTTTCAACGATTTCCGCAGTGGATTGATCGATCAGGCGATGATCAAAAGCCTTCAGGCGGATACGGATTCTTTGGTTCTGCATTGACAGAGCTCCAATAGATAAAAGAACATAAATCAACACCGCCCGACCGGGACTACTCCCGCCAGAGGTGTGATTTTTCACGTTTCCTCCCATATCGGGAGGACTGTATGGCTGGCAACTCGTAAACGGGAAGCTCAGCAAGCAGACATATCGTCTGGCTGCCTCATGGGCAAGCGGAGGGGATTATACGGATTTTTTCCACTCACGCAAGTGAAGGCGGACAGATTGTGCGCAATTTTATGTGACAGATGGATCTCGCCAACGGCTGGGCAAGCCCTTGCCTGGCAGGGGTAACGACAATGTTGCAAACAGGCTGATAGACTGCGCCCTCGCCCCTGTCTGCGGAACCCATCCCATGCTCAAGAATCAGAAGAAAGCCTACCAGTACGGGCTCTGTGCCGTCGCCCTCTGGTCCACGGTGGCCAGCGCCTTCAAGATCTCCCTCGCCTACTTTGAACCGGTACAGCTGCTGCTGGTCGCGGCCTGCACCTCGACCCTGACCCTGGGGTGCATCGTGGCCTGTCAGGGCAAACTGCCACTACTGCTCGACTACATCAAGCGTCGCCCCCTCTACTACCTCGCTCTCGGGGTCCTGAACCCCTTTCTCTATTACCTGCTGCTGTTCAAGGCATATGATCTGCTGCCCGCCCAGCAGGCGCAGACTCTCAACTACACCTGGGCCATCACCCTCAGCCTGCTGGCCGTTCCCTTCCTCGGTCAAAAGCTGCGCCGCCGCGATGGCGTCGCCATCGTGCTCGGCTATTTCGGCGCCCTGGTGATCGCCACCAGGGGGGACGTGCTCGGTCTGCAGTTCGACAGCCCCCTCGGCGTCACGCTGGCGCTGGTGTCGACCCTGATCTGGGCCGGTTACTGGATCCTCAACACCCGCAATCAGGGGGACCCCGTCGTCAGCCTGCTGCTCGGCTTCCTCATCAGCCTGCCCTTCATCATCGTGGCGACCTGGTTGCTCTCGGACTTTGCCATGACCGCCTGGCAGGGATGGGCTGGCGCCATCTATGTGGGGCTGTTCGAGATGGGTTTCGGTTTCGTGCTCTGGCTGATGGCCCTGCGCCACGCCACCAACACGGCCCCCATCAGCAACCTTATCTTCATCTCGCCGTTTGCCTCTCTGGTGCTGCTCAACCTGTTGATCGGCGAAACCATTCACCCGGCAACCCCCATCGGGCTGGTTCTCATCGTCGCCGCCCTGCTTATCCAGCAACTCAAATATGGCAAGCGCTACCGCAAGGTGAGCGACCCCCACCCCTGACAGACAAAGGGCGTATCCCTCGATACGCCCTGCTTTCAATCCATCCACTCCAGCGGCTGGTTCTTGGGTAGCCGGATCTCCACCTGCAAGCCCCCCAGTTCGGAGCGCCCCAGCCTGATGGTGCCGTGATGCTGGGAGACTATCTTGGCAACGATGGCCAGCCCCAGCCCACTCCCGCCACCGGTGCGCGCCACATTGCCCTGGGTGAAGGGCTTGAGCACCCGGGAGTAGTCCTCTTCTGCGATCCCCGGGCCATTGTCGGAGAGTCGCAGCCGCACCCAGTGGCCATCATCCCTGAGCTCGGCCTGCAACCGGGTCGCGCCATAGCGCAGGGAGTTGCCCGACAGATTGTTGAGGATACGGCGAATGCTGATGGGATGGCAGGCCACACGCACCGCCTCCTCCGGCAGGAGCAGCTCCACTTCCAGTCCCTGATCGGTCTGCATCAGCAACGCATCGTGAATGAGCTGGGTCAGGTCGACGGGCCGGGCATCGAGCCCCTCGTTCGGGCGAATGTAATCGATGAACTGATCAATGATGCCGTTCGACTCATCGATATCCGCATTGATGCTCTCCTTGAGGTACTCATCCCCCGAGGACATCATCTCGGTTGCGAGACGAATACGGGTGAGAGGGGTGCGCAAATCGTGGGATACCCCGGCCATCATCAGGTTGCGCTCCTCGATCAGCCCCTTGATGGAGCTCGACATGTGGTTGAAGGTGCGGGTCAGGCGGCGCACCTCCCGCGAGCCCTGCTCCCCCAGGGCATCGGGAAAGTTGCCGCGCGCCACCGCCACGGCCCCCGCTTCCAGATCCTCCAGCGGTCGCACCAGCTGACGGGCAAAACGCCAGGCTGCAAACAGGGTCACCACCAGCAAGACGCTCATATAGAGGATGAGCGGTTCGATGTCGTCATCTTCAATTTCAGTCAGGGGAATGCGCACCCACATCTGGCTGGCCTGGGGAGGCTGGATCCAGATGATATAGTGATCCTGGATTTCAACTCTGACCCTGGTATCCCCTTTCAATTCGCGGCTGATGCTCTGCTCCAGATAGGGGTAGGGCTTGGAATCATTCAGCCCGTGCTGCTCCGCCTCGCTCTGGGTATAGATGTCGCTGCCAGTGGTCACATAGACCAGCGCCTCGGCATCTTCACTGAGCGCCAGCTGGTTGTTGTCCACCGGGAAGATGAGTTTGACCTGGTTTGCCAGCAAGTGGCTGATCTGCTTGACGGTCGGCGCCAGCAGGTAGTTGTAGAAGGTAACGTAGGAGACGACTTGATAGACCACCAGCACGGCAGCCAGAAACCAGAGCATGCGGGAGAACATGCTGCCCACTTTCTTCATGCGTTCTCACCGTCCGGTACGAACACATACCCCAGACCCCAGACAGTCTGCAGATAGCGGGGCTGGGCCGGGTCCTGTTCCAGCAGGCGGCGCAGGCGGGAGACCTGCACATCAATGCTGCGCTCGGTGGCCGTGTACTCGCGACCACGGGCCAGGTTCATCAGCTTGTCACGGGAGAGCGGTTCGCGAGGATGACTCACCAGCACCTTGAGCACGGCGAACTCCCCGCTGGTCAGGGAAACCGGTTCGCCATCACGGCTCAGTTCACGGGTCGCCAGATTGAGTTGGTAGGCCCCGAAACTTACCATCTTCTCCGCCGCGGAAGGGGCGCCGGGCAGCTCCACGGTATGGCGGCGCAGCACGGCGCGGATCCGGGCCAGCAGCTCACGGGGGTTGAACGGCTTGGGCAGATAATCGTCGGCCCCCATCTCCAGGCCGACGATGCGATCCACTTCGTCCCCCTTGGCGGTGAGCATCAAGACAGGGATCTGGTTGCCGGCCTCGCGCAGGCGGCGGCAGATGGAGAGGCCGTCTTCCCCCGGCAGCATCAGATCAAGCACCATCAGGCTGAAGTTTTCACGCGTCAGCAGGCGATCGGCCTGCTCCCCGTTGGCGACACCTCGCACTACAAACCCCTGCTCGGTGAGGTAGCGCTCCAGCAAGGAACGCAGTTTTAGATCGTCGTCCACCACCAGGACCTTGTATTGCTGACTCATTGCCACCTCTCTTTTCTGTCTCCCCTCATACTAGAGCCGCCCCCTGCAACCACAAAGCATAAATATGTTACCGGTTATTGCCCTCATTCGGCCCCGGAGCCGGGAGGGATGGATGGCCAGCTCTGCTTTTTGCTCGACAGCGCGGCGACAATGACTAAGATCCCGAGCAACCGGATGCAATTGGCGAGGGAGTGATAACCCCATGAAAACCAAACTCATTACCCGTGAAGGCTACACCAGGCTCCGGCAGGAGCACGACATGCTCTGGCGGGAGGAGAGGCCCGATGTCACCAAAAAAGTGGCCTGGGCGGCGAGCCTGGGTGATCGCAGCGAGAATGCCGATTACCAGTACAACAAGAAACGCCTGCGGGAGATCGACCGCCGGGTTCGCTACCTGCGCAAGTGCCTGGAAGAGCTGACCATAGTCGACTACTCCCCCTCCCAGGAGGGCAAGGTCTTCTTCGGCGCCTGGGTCGAGGTAGAAAACGACGAGGGTGAGACCAAGCGCTTTCGCATCGTCGGCTATGACGAGATCTTCGGCCGCAAGGATTACATCTCCATCGACTCCCCCATGGCCCGTGCCCTGCTCAAGAAAGAGGTGGGCGATGAAGCCTTGGTGCAAACGCCAGTGGGTGACGCCTGCTGGTACGTCAATGAGATCAGCTATCCCAAATAAGCCAGGCCGACCCTGACTGCCAAATCGGCTGACAAGGCCAGGAGAGACCGAGCATGTCCGCCCACCGGGTATGAGAAACGTCATTTCTACCGGGGTGGCATCCCGCTGCCCGACCCCATATAGTGCTCACACCCGGCGCCTTGCGGCGCCAACCGGCCCGCGCGGCAGTGGCCTGGCAGGTATCTAAAGTATCGCCAGGACAGACCCCCTGCTCGGCGACATAGCCCCACGCTGGCCAGTTAGACAGGACCCGACCAAGAGACCCTCGATGCAAAGCCACGTAATAGAACATCAGATCGCCGGTGAGCTGAATGCCCGCCCGGAACAGGTGCAGGCAGCCGTTCGCCTGCTGGACGAAGGCGCGACCGTTCCCTTCATCGCCCGTTACCGCAAAGAGGTGACCGGCGGTCTGGACGACAGCCAGCTGCGTACCCTGGAGAGCCGCCTCGGCTACCTGCGTGAACTGGCGGATCGCCGCCAGGTGATCCTGCGCTCCATCGAAGAGCAGGGCAAACTGACCCCCGAACTGGCCCGCGAGCTGAACGAGGCCGACAGCAAGACCCGGCTGGAAGACCTCTACCTCCCCTACAAGCCCAAGCGGCGCACCAAGGGGCAGATGGCCATCGAGGCGGGGCTGGAGCCACTGGCGGATTTGCTGCTGGGTGACCCCATGAAGGATCCCGAACAGGAGGCGGTTCGCTTCCTCAATGCCGAGCAGGGGATCACCGACGGCAAGGCCGCCCTCGACAGTGCCCGCTACATCCTGATGGAGCGTTTCGCCGAGCAGGCCGATCTCCTTGAGAAGCTGCGGGACTACCTGTGGCAGAACGCCACCCTGCGTGCCCGCGTGGTGGCAGGCAAGGAGCAGGAAGGGGCCAAGTTCAAGGACTACTTCGAACACGACGAACCCCTGCACAAGGCCCCCTCCCACCGGGTGCTGGCCATGTTGCGCGGCCGCAACGAGGGGATCCTCAACCTGGCGCTGGTCACCGGCGAGGATGAGGGTACCAGCCCCTGCGAGGGTATCATCGCCCATCACCTCAGACTCAACCTGCAAAGTCGCCCGGCCGACAAGTGGCTGCAGGGGGTGGTGAGCTGGACCTGGAAGATCAAGCTCTCCCTGCAGATGGAAACCGAGCTGATCGGCCGCATCCGCGAGTCAGCAGAGGAGGAGGCGATCAAGGTGTTCGCCATGAACCTCAAGGATCTGCTGATGGCGGCACCGGCCGGCATGCGCTGCACCATGGGGCTGGATCCCGGCATCCGCACCGGGGTCAAGGTGGCGGTGGTGGATGCCACCGGCAAGCTGGTCGATCACGCGACCATCTATCCGTTCGAACCCAAGCGCCAGGTTGACCAGAGTCTCAAGACCCTGAGCGAGCTGTGCCAGAAGCACAAGGTCGAGCTCATCAGCATCGGCAACGGCACCGCCTCGCGGGAAACCGACCGCCTGGTGAGCGATCTGTTCGAGCGCTACCCGGCCGCCAAGGCACAGAAGATAGTAGTGAGTGAAGCGGGGGCATCGGTCTACTCCGCCTCCGAGCTCGCCTCCCAGGAATTCCCGGATCTCGACGTCTCCATTCGCGGCGCCGTCTCCATCGCCCGCCGGTTGCAGGATCCCCTGGCCGAGCTGGTCAAGATCGATCCCAAGAGCATCGGTGTGGGCCAGTACCAGCACGATGTCGGCCAGAGCCAGCTGGCCCGCCGCCTCGACGCGGTGGTCGAGGATTGCGTGAACGCGGTGGGGGTGGATGTGAATACCGCCTCGGTCGCCCTGCTCAACCGGGTTTCCGGCCTCTCCCAGACCCTGGCCCAGAACATCGTCGCCTACCGCGACGAGAACGGCGCCTTCCAGCATCGTCAGCAGCTGCTGAAAGTAAGCCGACTCGGGCCCAAGGCATTCGAGCAGTGCGCCGGCTTCCTGCGCATTCGGGGCGGCAGCAACCCGCTGGACGGCTCGGCGGTGCACCCGGAATCCTACCCGGTGGTGGAGCGGATCCTCGCCAAGCTGGAGCAGACCGTGGACAGCCTGCTCGGCAACAGCAGCCTGCTGCGCACCCTCAAGCCCACCGACTACACCGACGAGCAGTTCGGGGTGCCTACCGTCACCGACATCATCGGCGAACTGGACAAGCCTGGCCGCGACCCGCGTCCCGAGTTCAAGACCGCCACCTTCAAGGAAGGGGTGGAGAAAATCAGCGATCTGGTGCCCGAGATGGTGCTGGAGGGGGTGGTCACCAACGTCACCAACTTCGGCGCCTTCGTCGACATCGGCGTCCATCAGGACGGGCTGGTGCACATTTCTTCCCTCACCGATCGCTTCGTCAAGGATCCCCGCGAGGTGGTCAAGGCCGGTGACATCGTCCGGGTCAAGGTGCTGGAAGTCGACGTACCGCGCAAACGCATCAGTCTGACCATGCGTCTGGATGAAAAAGCCGGCCAGCCTGCACGCAAACCGGCCGAGCCGCGTCACACCGGCAACGCCCGACCGAAACAGGCGCCCCGTCAGAGCGCTCCGACCGAGGGTGCCATGGGCAACGCCTTCGCGGCTGCCCTGTCGAAACTGAAGAAATAAGCCCCCAGAATGCAAAAAAGCCCCGCAAGGGGCTTTTTCATGCCTGCACGGAGCGGGATCAAACGTCCTGACTCAGGCTATGCGGGGAGGCTGGCCTCACCGCTTGCTGATAGTGCCTGGCAATCACCTGGTTTCGATTGTCCATATAAGCACCGAGCGGGCCTGTGGTTTCCTGCCTGAGGGTCATCAGATCCTTGCGGGCCTGTGCCTCCTTGCCAGAGGCGGCACGGGCCACACTCATGTCTTGTGATGATGGTTCATCGGGAGCCAGTGCGGCGGCACGCACCTGCTGCATCTTGGCGATGGTCGCGGCGGGATCCCCGGGAATGGTCCCCATGTCGATGACCACCTCCCCCCCGGTGGCATAACGCTTGCCATCCGGCCCACGGGAAAACTGGTAGGCAGGGCTCCCCGCATGCTCGCCGCCGGCTGCCTGGTGAGCCTGCTCATGCTTGCGAACTTCGAGATCCCGTTCGACCAGCGCAGCCACCTGACGCTGCTGCTGCTTTTGCTGCTCCTGCTGTTCACCCTCCTGACGTTGTCGACGCTCCCCCTCCTCCCCCGTTGCCTCGACAAAACGGTGCGCCACCATCACGGGGCCGGTCTGGCCGTTCTCTTTCGTGGACGAGGATGGGGTGGCGGGATTGGCCTGGGCGGCCCGGGATCTCTCTTTCTGGGAACCGACACCGGACTCGGCGTTGGACGCTTCGCTCTGGCGGCTGGGGGGCACCAGTTCTGCACGGCGGTTGTCAGTCTGCGCCGATTCCGTCTGCGGCTGCAGTTGATTCGGAATGATGGTCGGCAGACTGACGTTGATGTTCATGTCACACCCGGATATCGATCAGGGTGCCCAGCATGTCGCTGGCCGTCTGGATCACCTTGGCGGATGCCCCGGCATGCAGCTCGGCCACCTTGAGATTCACCAGTTCATCCGGCAACTGCACCTGATCACCCGCTGGCGTATTGAGACGGGCGATCTGGCTGGACGCCTGGCCCGCTAACTGCTCGGCCCGTTGGAACCCCTTCACGCCCGCCGTCATGGCTGATTCGATACGCATTGGCACACTCCTCTATAGGGTTGGCTAATTATCCATCAACCTGACGAGTTATTGAAGCCTGCCGCTCAAATCTCAGTCAATGAACTGCCGCAGGAGGGTGATGAACTGCTCTGGATGGGAGATGAAGGGGGCATGGGATGCCTTCTCCAGCACCAGACTGTGGCTGGCAGGGTAACGCGCATCCAGCAAGGGAATGGCGGCCTTCGGCACCAGGGTATCCAGCCTGCCGTAAAGACGCAGCCAGGGCAGATCCAGGCCGATCAGTTCATCCCGCAGATCGACCTCGGCCAGCAGGCCCAGACCCGCCTCCAGGGCCGCAAGCCGGGGAGCGGGTCGCTCCGCCAGCCAGTGACGCAACTGGCGAATGTCGTTTCTGGCGTGCTCGCTGCCCATGGCCTGGATCGCGAGGAAGCGCTCTATGGTCTGCATGAAGTCGCCGGCCAGCATCTGGTTGAACCCCGCCAGCACCTTGGGGGCAATCCCGGGCCACTCGTCGCGGGCCATGAAGCAGGGAGAACTGGCTACGGTAATGAGAGAGTGAAGGCGTTCAGGCATGGTCAGCGCCAACTGACTCGCCACCAGACCACCGAGGGACCAGCCGAGCAGATGGCATTTTTCAGGCAATATGGCCGCCACCTGCTCTGCCAGCCAGGGCAGGGTGTAGTCTGTTCCTGCTTGCAGGGGGCTGTTGCCAAAGCCGGGCAGGTCCACCAGATGCAGCCGATAGTGGGCAGCCAGTTCTTGGGCAATACCGTGCCAGACGGCCCCGTTCATGCCCCAGCCATGCAACAACACCAGGTCCGGGCCCTGGCCAAACCGCTCAACCGATACGCTCATCTAGACTCAAGATCCCTGTTTATCTGCTTGGAGCCTGCATGTTAAAGCGGCTGCTCGCCAAAGCAAGTCCGATCCTTGGCACCCAGTCCGACTGGCTCGGTCTGTGCCTGCTCTGTCGCCAGCCCTGTGACGAGACGCCTTTGTTGTGCTCCTGGTGCCGCCACGCCCAGCGCCAACACGACAGACGATGCCTGATGTGTGCAGCACCGCTGCCGGAGCAACATCGCGAGAGCGAACTGCTGTGCGGTCGCTGCCAGCGCAGACCCGCCCCCTGGGAGCGTTTGCAGGTGATCGGCGATTATCAGGCACCTTATGCCCAGCTCATCCCCCGGTTGAAGTATTCCGGTCAGATCCTGCTCGCGCCGCTGCTTGCCCGCCTGCTGGCAGACCATCTGGACCTCGCCAGTCCGCCGCAGGTCATCATTCCGGTTCCCCTGCACTGGTGGCGCCAGTGGTGGCGCGGCTTCAATCAGGCAGAAGAAATCGGCCATGCCCTGAGCGCACTCACCGGCATTCCTTGCGACACCCGCGTACTGCGCCGGACAAGGTCGACCCCGCAACAGACCCGGCTCAGTGCCGGCCAGCGGCGACGCAATCTGCGTGGCGCCTTCGAAATAGAACCTCACCACTACCGGCATGTGGCACTGCTCGACGATGTGGTCACCACGGGCGCCACCGCAGGTCAACTCACCCGGTTGCTCCATGAGCACGGCGTCACCACGGTAGAGGTGTGGGCCATCTGCCGTACCCTCCGACACCTGAAATAACCGGGCAGGGATCCGGCCCGGGAGGCCGCTGGCGGCATGATTCCGATACGCCCGGGCTCACAGGCTCGCCATCGGCACGCTACCCAAGCCCCGCCAAGCGAGTTATCATGAATACCCTAGTCGTACACTCAGGTTTATGAGGATAGTGATGATCAGCATTTCCGACACCGCCCAGGCCCACTTCCGCAAGTTGCTGGAGAAGCAGCCTGATGGCACCAACATCCGGGTGTTTGTGGTCAATCCGGGAACCCAGAATGCCGAGTGCGGCGTATCCTATTGCCCACCCGACGCGGTCGATCCGGAAGATCAGCACCTGCCCTTCAGCGGCTTCGACTGCCTGGTCGATCCCCTGAGCGCCCCCTTCCTGGTGGATGCCACCATCGACTTCGTCACCGATCAGATGGGCTCCCAGCTCACCCTGAAAGCCCCCAACGCCAAGATGCGCAAAGTGGCCGACGACGCCCCGCTGATCGACCGTATCGAATACGTGTTGATGTCCGAGGTGAACCCCATGCTGGCCGGTCACGGCGGCAAGGTCACCTTGGTCGAGCTGACCGACGACAAACTGGCCATCCTGCAGTTTGGCGGTGGTTGCAACGGTTGCTCCATGGTCGACTACACCCTTAAAGAGGGGATCGAGAAGCAGCTGCTGGAGAAATTCCCGGGCGAGCTCAACGGCGTCAAGGATGCCACCGAGCACCAGCGCGGCGACCACTCCTACTACTGATTTGCCCCCTTGCGGCAAAGAAAAGGCCCCGCCAGTTGGCGGGGCCTTTTGCATGCTGCGGCTGGCAGAAGATCACTCGTCCTTCTTGTCTCGCGACAGCAGGGCGATGGCCGCCTCTTTCGGGTTCTTGCCCTCGTAGAGCACCTTGAAGATCTGTTCGCAGATGGGCATCTCGACGCCACAGCGGGCCGCCAGCAGATGCACTTCCTTGGTGTTGCGATAGCCTTCCACCACCTGGCCTATCTCGGCCATGGCGGTGTCAACCGACTTGCCCGCTCCCAGCGCCAGACCGAAACGGCGGTTGCGCGACTGGTTGTCGGTACAGGTCAACACCAGATCCCCGAGCCCCGCCATCCCCATGAAGGTCTTGGCGTCGGCCCCGAGGGCGGCGCCCAGACGCTGCATCTCCACCAAACCCCGAGTGATGAGCGCGGTTCTGGCGTTGGCGCCAAAGCCGAGTCCGTCAGAGAGACCGGCACCGATGGCGATGACGTTCTTGACCGCCCCGCCCAGCTGCAGACCGATGAAGTCCGGATTGGTATAGACCCGGAACGAGCGGCCGCAGTGCAGCAGGTGGGAGAGATCGTCGGCAAAGTCGTCGTGGGTGGAGGCCACCGAGATGGCGGTCGGCAGACCGGCAGCCAGCTCGCGGGCGAAGGTCGGGCCCGAGATGACCGCCAGTGGAATGGCATCCCCCAGCACCTCGCGCGCCACCTCTTGCAGCAGACGGCCGCTGTCCGGCTCCAGCCCCTTGGTGGCCCAGGCGATCCGGGTATCCGGGCGCAGGAAGGGTTTGACCCGGGCCAGTACCTGGCCGAACACATGGCTCGGCACCACCAGCAGCAGCACGGGAGCGGCTTGCACCGCCGCCTGCAGATCCGACGTCAGTTGCAGATCGGCCGGGAAGGGGACATCCGGCAAGAATGCCTTGTTGCAGCGATCCTGTTCCAGCTCGGCGACATGGGCAGGGTCGTGACCCCACAGCAGGGTCGGATGACCATTGCGCGCCAGAGAAATGGCAAGGGCGGAGCCATAAGACCCCGCCCCCAGGACCGAGATTGCGATCTGGTCGGCCATTATCAGGCTTCCGCAGTCGCCTGCTGGGCCTGTACCTGCGCCATGTGCTGGGCGAACAGAGCGTCGAAGTTGACCGGAGCCAGGTTCAGTTGCGGGAAGGAACCCTTGCTCACCAGGTTGGACACCGCTTCGCGGGCATACGGGAACAGGATGTTCGGGCAGAAGGCCGCCAGGCAGTGGGCCAGTTGCGGCTCCGGCAGGTTGCCGATGGTGAAGATGCCGGCTTGCTGCACTTCACACAGGAAGGCAGTCTCGGTTTCCAGCTTGCAGGTGACGGTCAGGGTCAGCACCACTTCATAGACGCTGTCGGCCAGGACATTGGTCTTGGTGTCCATGTCCAGCTTGACGTCAGGCTGCCACTCTTTCTGGAAGATGTGCGGGGTATTCGGGGCTTCGAAGGAGACATCCTTGGTGTAGACACGCTGGATGTGGAATTCCGGTTGCACTTCCTGGTTGTTGATTTCGTCAGCCATTTCGTTTGATTCCTTTTTAAGATAATGAGTGGGCGCAGGCCCTTAAATCAGCGTTTTTTGGTCACCGGCAGATTGTCTGCACGCCATTGGGCCATGCCACCGCTGAGCACATACACCTGCTTGAAACCGGCCTTGCTCAGTTGGCGACCCGCGCCACCAGCGGTCATCCCCGACTCGCACACCACTATGATGGGGGCATCCTTGTGCTTTTCAACCGGACCCAGATTATTCGCCTGGATCTGGGCGAGCGGCAGGTGATGGGCCCCGGCCAGATGGCCCTTGGCAAATTCATCCTGACTGCGAATGTCCACGACGGTGGCATTTTCACGGTTGATCAGCAGGGTAGCGGCGTGGTTGTTGACCGCCTTCACCGGAGAAAAACGAGCACGCACAGTGGTATACACCAGAGTGCCTGCCAGGCCCAACCAGGCTGCGGTCAGCAGCGGATTGCGGGCCGCGAAATCCAAATACTCTTGCATCTTCTACTATCCAGGGACCAAGACAAGGGCCCGAGTATACATGGGGCCCTGCATAAGATCAGCCATCTTGGCGGCAAAGCGAGAGCAAGCTCCCATCAGGGATGGCTGCCGATTCTTCCTCCTCCAACCGGGCCGAACGAGAGTATGCGCCATGCCGAAATGAGGGGGGAAACAGAGGAAACCCCGCCGCGGCAGACAAGCCGGCAACATGCCTAAAACAGCGGGATAACAGTTAAAAAGCGAGGCTGGAGAGGGACTTGGCTATCAGGTGACTATTTCGGCAGATGTAGTAATATTACGCTAGTTTCACTTCCCGCAATTCATTCCTATCCGAGAGGACATAGCCTTATGTCAACAGCTAAGAAACCGCTGGTTCTGGTCATCATGGACGGTTGGGGCTACAGCACCAAGCAAGAGTACAACGCCGTTGCTGCTGCCAAGACCCCCAATCTGGATCGCCTGGCCCGTGACTACACCAGCACCCTGATCTCCGGCTCCGGCCTGGACGTGGGTCTGCCGGACGGCCAGATGGGCAACTCCGAAGTGGGCCACACCAACATCGGTGCCGGTCGCGTCGTCTATCAGGAGCTGACCCGCATCTCCAAGGACATCCAGGATGGCGACTTCTTCCAGAACGTCGAGCTGGCCAAGGCTGTCGACGCTGCCGTGACCAAGGGCAAGGCCGTGCACATCATGGGGCTGATGTCCCCGGGTGGCGTACACAGCCACGAAGAGCACATCATGGGCATGATCGAGATGGCCGCCAAGCGTGGCGCCGAGCAGATCTACTTCCACGCCTTCCTGGATGGCCGCGACGTCCCGCCGCGCAGCGCCCAGTCCTCCATCGAGCTGTTCGACGCCCTGTTTGCCCGCCTGGGCAAGGGTCGTTTCGCCTCCATGATCGGTCGTTACTACGCCATGGACCGCGACAACCGCTGGGATCGCGTGCAGCAGGCCTATGACCTGATGACCCAGGGCAAGGGCGAATTCACCGCCGACAACGCCACCGACGCGCTGGCCGCCGCCTATGCCCGCGACGAGAACGACGAGTTCGTCAAGGCCACCCGCATCGGCGACGCTGTACCGATGATCGACGGCGATGCGCTGATCTTCATGAACTTCCGTGCCGACCGCGCCCGCGAGATCACCCGCGCCTTCGTCGATACCGACTTCACCGGCTTCGCCCGCACCGCCACCCCGGCGCTGCACTTCGTGATGCTGACCGAATACGCGGCCGACATCAAAACCGCCTGTGCCTATCCGCCCACCGCCCTGGTCAATACCCTGGGTGAGTGGCTGGCCAAGCAGGGCAAGACCCAGCTGCGCATCTCCGAGACCGAGAAGTACGCCCACGTCACCTTCTTCTTCAACGGTGGCGAAGAGGCCTGCTTCAGCGGCGAAGATCGCGAAATCGTGGCGAGCCCGAAAGTGGCTACCTATGACCTGCAGCCGGAGATGAGC
The DNA here is from genome assembly GCF_002919855.1 of Aeromonas sp. ASNIH8. NCBI lineage: Bacteria > Pseudomonadati > Pseudomonadota > Gammaproteobacteria > Aeromonadales > Aeromonadaceae > Aeromonas > Aeromonas sp. ASNIH8. The sequence goes on from NZ_PQLN01000016.1 coordinate 27,325, forward strand.
TCCGAAGAGCTGACCGACAAGCTGGTTGCGGCCATCAAGAGCGGCAAGTACGACGTCATCATCTGCAACTACCCGAACGGCGACATGGTCGGTCACACCGGCGTGTTCGATGCGGCCGTCAAAGCCTGTGAAGCGGTCGACCACTGTATCGGTCGCGTCACCGACGCCCTGGCGGAAGTGGGTGGCGAGTGCCTCATCACCGCCGACCATGGCAACGCCGAGAAGATGATGGACGAAGAGACTGGTCAGGCCCACACCGCCCACACCAATCTGCCGGTTCCCCTCATCTACTTCGGTCGTAAAGCCGAGGTCGCCGAAGGTGGCAAACTGTCCGACCTGGCCCCCACCATGCTGACCCTGATGGGTCTGCCGGTGCCGCCGGAAATGACTGGCAAGCCCCTGATGATTCTGAAATAATCCTGCCCCATGCGGGGATGCGAAATTATTTCACAGAAAACCAGTCGCGTCGGCCTGTTGGCCGGCGCGCTGTTTTTTTGCCTGATCGGCGGTACCGGCACAGCCCAGGCTGCGAACCAGCAGCTGGGGGCCATGCAGTCCCAGATCAAGGAACAGCAACAGACCCTCAAGCTCAGCAAGCAGGAGCTTGCCAAGCTCAACACCCAGCTCAAGGCTGACGAGCAGGCCATTTCGGCTGCCGCCGCCAAACTCGAGCAGACCAGACAGCAACTCCGGCAGAACCAGCAGAAGCTGGCGTCCCTGCAGCAGGACAAGCTGGCACTGGAGCAACAAGCCAAACACCAGAAGCAGTTGCTGGCCAAGCAGGCGGAAAGCGCCTTCCAGGCGGGCAACCACGATTACCTCAAACTGCTGCTCAACCAGCAGGATCCGGCCAAGCTGAGCCGCGCCCTCGACTATTTCGACTACCTCAACAAGGCCCGTATCGAGGCCATTGAAGCCCTGCGCGCCACCCGTGACAAGCTGGCCAAGAACCAGCAGGCCACCAGGGAGACCGAGAACCGCCTCCAGACCCTGCTCGGCGAGCAGCAGGAACATCACCAGAGCCTGCTGGCCAGCCAGCAGAGCCGTGCCAAGGTGCGCAACCAGTTGCAGCAATCGGTGCAGGCCGACGAGCAGAAGCTCGACAAGCTGGTCAAGGCGGAGAAGGCGCTCAAGGCGCGGCTGGAAGAGCTGCGTCGTCAGCAGGAAGAAAAGGAACGCCGCGAACGGGCCGAGCGGGAGCGCCTTGCCAAGATCAAGGCCGAGCAGGAGCGCCAGCGCCGTCTGGAGGCCCAGCGCCTGGCAGCCGAGCAGAAGCGCATCGAGGAGCAGCAGCGGATCGCGGCCCAGCAGCGCCAGGTCGGCGAACAGCAGCGGCTGGCGGCCCAGCAGCAACGCGTCGCCGAACAGCAGGCCAAGGTGGCGCAGCAGCAAGCAGCCGCCCGCAACAGCGCCAAGGCAAGCAGCAACGGCTACGGCGGTCTGAGCACGGGTGGCAACCTGCGCTGGCCGGTGCAGGGCCCCATCCTCATCTCCTACGGCTCGCCACGTACCGCCGAGCTGAAGTGGAAGGGCACCCTGATCGGCGCCAGCGAAGGGACCCAGGTCAAGGCGGTGGCACCGGGACAGGTGGTCTACGCCGACTGGCTCGACGGCTTCGGCATGCTGCTGGTCATCGACCACGGCAAGGGCTACATGAGCCTCTACGGCCACAACCAGTCGCTGCTGCGCCAGGTGGGACAAAAGGTGGAGCAGGGTGAGCCCGTGGCCCTGGTCGGCGACAGCGGCGGACAGGAGCGCTCCGGCCTCTACTTCGAGATCCGCTATCAGGGCGAGGCCATCAACCCGACCAAGTGGCTGGCCAGACGCTAAGCCCGCCTTGGCGGTGCCCGAGTGGAGTCCGCTACCTCATCCCCAGCCCTTCTCCCGCGAGGGGGGCAGGGAGCAAAAGACAGCAACACCGCGTCGTTTACCACTTCACCTGACAAAAAGTCTGCATCGCGCAGACTTTTGCTTGCCAGGGGGGGCACCACACCGCCCGCCCCGATGATGAAAACTTACCTCTTTTCCACCCCGCTCAGGGGAAGACCACCAGCCCGATCTGCTCCAGCAGCCCCTGCTGCTGATCTTCATTGATCTGCACCCCGGCGAGGTTGACCTGGCGCAGATCCAGACCGGGCAGATCGCACTGGCGCAGATCGCAGCCTTGCAGGTTGAAGCTGGTCCAGTCGATTTGCCCGAACTCGGAGCCGCTGAGATCCGAGCCCGCCAGGGAGGCGCCAAGCAGGTTGGCCCCCTGCCAGCGGTTGCCGGCAAGCTCGCACCGCTCCAGCAGACAGCTTTCGAAGTTGGCGTAGCTGAAGTTGTTGCCGGTGAGGTGGGCCTCGCAGAAATAGCTTTTGGCAGTGATCCGGTTGGCGAAGCTGGCATGGGCGAAGTTGATCCCCATGGCCTGGCAGTCGCGCATCTCCAGCCCAAGACACTGGCTGCGGCCGAAGTCCGCCAGGGTGAGATCGCAGCGCAGGAAGCTCGCCTCCCGCAGATCGCAGCCCTGAAACAGGCATCCCAATTCCCGTTCCCTGTCATAGAAGCTGCAGTCGACGAAGCGGCACTCCCCGAGATCGAGCCAGGAGAAGTGACAGCCGATGAAGCGGCACCCCTGGAACTGCTCCCCCTCCACCTCCTGCTGCTCGAAGTGGATCCCCTCGAAACACCTGCCCTTGATCATCCCCTGCCCCCTGTTGATGGCGTCATATGCTGACATTGCCGTGCAAAAACGGTAATGTTACGTGTAACATTTTTTGCCGGATCCCCAGATGAACGACACCCGCAAGCGCCGCCCTACCCTGCAGGACATTGCCGACCTGACCGGTGTCACCAAGATGACCGTCAGCCGCTACCTGCGAGACCCGTCCGCCGTGGCCGAAGGGACCCGCGAGCGCATCGCCGCCGCGGTGGAGGAGCTCGGCTACATCCCGAACCGGGCGCCGGACATGCTGTCGAACGCCACCAGCAAGGCGATCGGCATCCTGATCCCCTCCCTCTCCAACCAGGTCTTCTCGGCGGTGATCCACGGCATCGAGGCGGTGACCCGGCCCGCCGGCTACCAGACCCTGCTCGCCCACTACGGCTACAGCCCGGAGCGGGAGGAGGAGCAGGTCGCCTCACTCCTATCCTACAACGTGGACGGGCTCATCCTCTCGGACACCCAGCACACCGAGCGCACCCGCAAGATGATCGCCACCGCCGGCATCCCGGTGGTGGAGACCATGGATCTGCCCCTCTCCCCCATCGACATGGTGGTGGGCATGGATCACCGGGCCGCCGCCCGGGCCATGGTAACAGAGATGCTGCGCCGGGGACGGCGCAAGGTGATCTACCTCGGCGCCCGGCTCGACGTGCGCACCCAGTTGCGAATGGAAGGCTACTACCAGGCGATGGCCGATTTCGGTCTGACCGGCCAGCACCTGCTGACGGAGCAATCCTCCAGCTTCACCCTGGGGGGAGAGCTGCTGGCCCAGGCCATGGCGCGCTTCCCCGATCTCGACGGCCTGTTCTGCACCAACGACGACCTGGCAGTGGGGGCCCTGCTGCAATGCCAGGCCAGGTGGATCCCGGTGCCCCAGCAGGTGGCCATCGCCGGCAGCAACGCCCTCGACATCGGCCACGCCATGACCCCCAAGCTCGCCAGTATCGTCACCCCCCGCGAGACCATAGGTCGCGAAGCCGCCATCATGCTGCTGGCCCGCCTCGGCGGCCAGCCGCTGGCGACCAGGTGCAAGGACATCGGCTTCTCCCTCTATGAGGGGGAAAGTCTCGGCTGATCCCCGTCCATCATGGCGCGTTCGACCGCCATGATGGCGCCTTCTCCCCTCTCCCCTCGCCGCCCCCTGGCCTATGCTGGCTCCTCCATCCCCCCTGTCAGGAGCAGACCATGCACCACACCGAACGATTGAAAGCCTGCCTGCAGCGCGTCATCTGCGATCCCGCCTTCCCCCTGGCGGAGCTCGACGCCTGGTTCACCCCCGACTACTGCCAGGAGGTGAACGGCGAGCGGCTCGACTACCCGGCGTTTCACCAGCACATCGCCACACTGCGCCGCCATCTGGCCGGGGCGAGCATCGAGTTTGTCGCCACCCTGGCGCAGGGGGAGCGGGTGCACTCGACCCATGTGGTACGGGCCACCCGCCAGGACGGCGGCACCCTGGTCTGCAAGGTGAGCGGCCTCTTCACCTTTCGCGGCGATCGGATCTGCCACACCGACGAGGTGACCTGTCTGCTGGCGGGCAGCAAGGAGGATGCGGATATCGGCTCGCGGTGCTGACTGCCGGCAACCCGCAGACACCGCCATGGCGGGCAGGAAGGCAGACGACGAGCCCTCAGGCCGCCGGTTCGCGCCGGGCAAGGCGCTGGAGTGCGCGGGACAAGGCACCGGGATCCTCGTAGCCGAGCCGATCGGCGATCTGGGCCAGCGTGAGCCCCCGGTGCTGCAACTGGCGCGCCCGTCCCAGCACCACCTGCTCCCGCCACTGGCGAAAGCTGCACCCCAGCTGCTGGAGGAAGAGCCGGTTGAGGGTGCGCACCGAGGCGCCGCAATCTGCCGCCAGCGCCGTCAGCGTCAGATGGATGGCGGGTGCCTGGCACACCCTGTCCAGCACCCGCAGCAGGCGCGGGTCCAGCTCACCGGTGAGGGGAATGCGCGCCGCGAGCGGGTCGGCGCGCTCCAGCTCCTGGCCAAGCACCGTCAGATAGGCCCCCTTCACCTCCTCCTCGGCCAGCTCGGGCAGGCGGGCGAAGAGGCCCGCCAGCAGCGGGCTGACCTGCAAGGGGCCGAAGGCGGTGCGGGCCGACGTCGGCACATAGAGGAGGGAGAGCCGGGAGCGGCGCAGCACGCGAAACTCGTGCTCCCACCCCGCCGGAATAAAGCAGATCTGGCCCGCCACCAGCAGTTCTCCCTCCCCTCGCCCCGTGATGATGCCGCCCCCGTCGTGCAGATAGCAGTATTGGGCATGGGGGTGGCAGTGCAGCGCGGTGAAGTGCCCTTGCGGGTAGGATGGATGCAGACAGGACATGAAGGCTCCAGGGGAGAGGGGCGGCCCCCGACCTTAAGCCAGGGCGAGGCCGGAAGCAAACGGCCCACCCCCTCCGGGGGCGGAAAAACAGCAGGCCACCCGGGGGTGGCCTGTTTAATTTTTCTAAACGATATTTGCTTAGCGTTTAACCAATTCAACCGCTTCCCGGGAGAGGCGGGTCACCTCCTCCCAGTTGCCGCTCTTGACGGCGTCTGCCGGCAGCATCCAGGAGCCGCCGACGGTGGCCACACATTTCAGCGCCAGGTAGTCGGCCACGTTTTTCGGGCCGATGCCGCCGGTGGGGCAGAATTTCACCTGGGGCAGGGGCGCCGCGATGGCGGAGAGTGCCTTGGTGCCGCCGTTCGCCTCGGCCGGGAAGAATTTGAGGTGGTCGTAGCCCGCTTCCAGCGCCTGCATCACCTCGGACGGGGTGGCCACGCCCGGGATCAGCGGCGCCGTGCTCTTGGCCGCGTGGGCCAGCAGGGCCGGGGTCATGCCCGGGGAGATGACGAAGCGGGCACCGGCAACGACGGCGGCATCAAACTGCGCGCAGTTGAGCACGGTACCGGCACCGACCATGGCATCCGGCATCGCCTTGGCGATGAGGGCGATGGCGTCCAGCGCCACCGGGGTACGCAGGGTGATCTCGAACACCGAGATGCCGCCATCCAGCAGGGCCTTGGCCATCGGCAGGGCCTGCTCCAGGTCGTTGATGACCATCACGGGTACCAGGGGGGAGGCGGCAAACACCTCGGCAGGGGTCACTTTCCAGTTCTGCATAGCTCTTCCTTAGTCAAAGATGGTGGCGCCGCACTCGGCGCTCGATACCGCGCGACGCATCACGCTGAACAGTTCACGGCCCCACCCCTCTTGTTCCAGGGTGAGGTCGATCTCGGCCTGGGTACGGTCGCTCAAATCGGTCAGGCAGTCGAGGCGGCCAGACTCGGCATCCACCCGCAGCAGGTCGCCATCGGCGAGCAGGCCGATGGCCCCGCCGTGTAGCGCTTCCGGGGTGACGTGGATGGCGGCCGGGATCTTGCCGGAGGCGCCGGAGAGGCGACCATCGGTGACCAGGGCCACCTTGTGACCCGCCTTCTGCAGGTTGCCAAGCACCGGCATCAGCTTGTGCAGCTCCGGCATGCCGTTGGCGGCCGGGCCGTTGTGGCGCACCACGATGACGGCGTCCTGGTTCAACTCACCGGCCTTGTAGGCCGCCTCCACCGCATGCTGGGAGGAGAAGACCCGGGCCGGGGCCTCGATGACCCGATACTCGGGCGCGACGGCGGAAACCTTGACCACGGCGCGGCCCAGGTTGCCCGCCAGCAGCTTGGTGCCGCCGGTGGCCTGGAACTCGCTGCCAGAGGGAGAGAGCACGCTCGGATCCGCGCTCTCGCCCACCGGTTGCCACACCAGCTTGCCATCCACCAGTGCCGGACGGCTGAGGTAGTCCTGCATCTCGCCGAAGACCGGGGTGGCATCCAGGTGGATCAGCCCCTCTTCGGCCAGACGACGCATCAGGCCGGGCACGCCCCCCGCCTGTTCGAAGGCGTTGACGTCCGCCGGGCCGTTCGGGTACATGCGCACCAGGAGCGGCACCACGTCGGAGAGATCGCTCAGGTCGTCCCAGGTCAGCTCCAGGCCGGCGGCGCGGGCCAGCGCCACCATGTGGATGCTGTGGTTGGTGCTGCCGCCGGAGGCGAGCAGGGCCACCAGGCCGTTGACCAGGGCGCGCTCGTCGATCACCGCACTCAGGGGGCGATAGGCCGGGGAGCCCGGGATCATGGCGCTGATGCGGCGGGCCGCTTCCTCGGTGAGGGCGTGGCGCAGCTCGCTGTGCGGATGCACGAAGGCGGAGCCCGGCAGCATCAGACCCATGGCTTCGAACACCAGCTGGTTGGTGTTGGCGGTGCCGTAGAAGGTGCAGGTGCCCGCCGCGTGGTAGGCGCCGCACTCCATCTTGAGCAGGGCGTCACGGCCCACTTCACCGGCAGCGTACTGCTGGCGCACCTTCACCTTCTCGTCGTTGCTGATGCCGCTCGCCATGGGGCCGGCAGGCACGAAGGCGGTGGGCAGGTGGGCGTGGGAAAGCGCCCCCATGATCTGGCCCGGGGCAATCTTGTCGCAGATACCGAGCAGCAAGGTGGCGTCGAAGGTGTTGTGGGAGAGGGAGACCGCGGTGGCCTGGGCGATGAGATCCCGGGAGAAGAGGGACATGTCCATCCCCGGCTGACCCTGGGTCACGCCGTCGCACATGGCGGGCACGCCGCCGGCAACCTGGGCGCTGTGGCCGAGCTCCGCCAGGGCGCCCTTGATGATGTCCGGGTAGCCCTGATAGGGCTGATGGGCACTCAGCATGTCGTTGTAGGCGGTGACGATGGCCACGTTGGCGCGGGTCATGTCGAGGATCCGCCCCTTCTCGTCACAGCTCGAGGCGGCCACGGCGTGGGCCAGGTTGCCACAGGAGAGGGAGGCGCGGGTCTTGCCCTGATCGGCCTGGCGCTGGATGCGGGCCAGGAAGCGGGCACGGCGGGCGGTGCTGCGCTCGCGGATGCGGTTGGTCACCTGGGTGATCACGGGATGGGTCATAGCTTTCTCTCCAACTCTATATACGGGCGCGGTCGGCTGCAGCCGGGCGCGCGACATGGCTCATTGCGCCTGCGTCAGCGCGGTGACGGCACGGTCGACCACCTGTTCGAAGGTCCCGTCGATATCGATGCGAAACACGCCGGGCTCGCCATCCGGTCGCTCCAGGGTATCAAACTGGCTTTGTACCATGGCTTCGCGCATGAAGTGGCCCTGCCGTGCCCGCATCCGTTCGAGAATGAGGGACTGGCTGCCGTCCAGAAACAGGAAACTCACCGAGTCGTTGCCCTCGCGGATCTGGTCGCGGTACTGCTTCTTGAGGGCCGAGCAGACGATGACGCCGAGCTCGTTCTTGCGCTCCAGGCTGTAGGCCGCATCGCGGATCCGCTCAAGCCAGGGGGCCCTGTCTTCGTCGTTGAGCGGGTTGCCCGCCGCCATCTTCTGGATGTTCGCGCGAGGGTGCAGATCATCGCCGTCGATGAACTTGGCCCCCAGAGCATTGGCCACCTTGAGGCCGATGCTGGACTTGCCGCTGCCACACACACCCATCACGATAATGCACTTGCCCGCCATTATTTGACCTCTCTCTCACTTTTCAAAAAACGTTCGCCTGATGGGTTCTAAGCTACCACGTTACCGGTAACATGTTACCGGTAACGTTTCGCAATGTGAAGTGCAGCACAGAAATGTGCAGAACAACAACTAGAACCATTTGAGGACAATTTTATGGACGGAGCAATGAACACACCCGATGTCGCCTATCTGCTCTCGGTAGCGGGCGGAGCCATTGTCATGTTGCTGGTGCTGATCATGCGATTCAAGGTACATGCCTTCGTGGCATTGACCCTGGTCAGCATGCTGACGGCCCTGGCCACCGGGGTCACCTATGACCAGGTGATCCCCACCATGCTGACCGGTTTCGGCGGCACCCTGGCCTCGGTCGCGCTGCTGGTCGGCCTCGGCGCCATGATAGGCAGGATCCTGGAGATGACGGGGGGCGCCAAGGTACTGGCCGATACCCTGATCAACCGCTTCGGCTCCCACCGCGCCCCCTTCGCGCTGGGTGTGGCCTCCCTGCTGTTCGGCTTCCCGATCTTCTTTGACGCCGGCCTCATCGTCATGCTGCCCATCATCTTCAGCGTGGCGAAGCAGTTCGGCGGCTCCGTCCTCAAGTATGCCCTGCCCTCCGCCGGTGCCTTCGCGGTGATGCACGCCTTCCTGCCGCCCCACCCGGGCCCGGTGGCCGCCAGCGAGCTGCTGGGTGCCAACATCGGTCTGCTCACCGTCGTGGGCCTGCTGGTCGCGCTGCCCACCTGGTATCTGGGTGCCTACCTGTTCGGGCTCTGGTCCGGCAAGAAGTTTGAGCTGCCCCTGCCCCCGAGCTTCACTGCCAGCGCCGAGCTGCTCTCCGACAAGGCGCCGAGCTTCGGCCAGGTGATCTCCATCCTGCTGCTGCCGCTGGTGCTCATCTTCATGGATACCGGCCTCAATACCCTGGGCGTCATGGGCGTCATCGACAAGGGTGCGGACTGGGTCAACGTGCTGCGTATGGTCGGCAAGACCCCGGTCGCCCTGCTCATCACTGTGCTGTACGCCCTCTGGATGTTCCGCCAGAGCCAGGGCAAAGTGCAGCTCGAGAAGTTCTGCAACGACGCCCTGGCCCCGGTCTGCGCCGTCATCCTGGTCACCGGTGCCGGCGGCATGTTCGGCGGCGTATTGCGGGCGAGCGGCATCGGCACCGCGCTGGCCGACGTGCTCTCCGATACCGGCATGCCGGTGATCCTCGCAGCCTTCCTGGTGTCCGCCGCGCTGCGGGTCGCCCAGGGTTCCGCCACCGTGGCCCTGACCACCACCGCCGCCCTGATGGCGCCGACCGTGGCCGCCACCACCGGCCTGAGCGAGCTGGACCTGACCTTCATCGTCATCGCCATCGCCGGGGGCGCCACCGTGCTCTCCCACTTCAATGACTCCGGCTTCTGGCTGGTCAGCCGCTTCCTCAACATGGACGAGAAGACCACCCTCAAGACCTGGACCGTGATGGAGACCCTGCTCGGCACCATCGCCTTCCTCATCGTGGCCACGGCCAGCGCCATCCTCTGACGGAAACACATCGGGGCCGCATCCGTCGGCCCCGATGTGATATTGCACCGACTTTTTACGGATTCTTGCTTGGGCCCATCGCCACAGATTGCTAGAATTGCCTATTCTTCGCCCCGAGTGGAACGCTTCATCCCGTGATTTCAGGCTTCTCTATGCATTCATCGGCACATTATCGACAGTTGCTGACCCGCTTACCCCAGATCGCGGTTGCCGCGGATCAGTTCCAGATACTCAGCAGCGCCAAAGACTTCAAGAGCCGGATCCTGTCGCTCATCGCCTATGCGACCCAGCGCATCTATCTGATCGCGCTCTATCTGCAGGATGACGAGGCGGGCCGGGAGATCCTCTCCGCCCTCTATGCCGCCAAGCAGCGCAATCCCTCTCTCGACATCAAGGTGTTCGTCGACTTCCACCGCGCCCAGCGCGGCCTGATCGGCAAGGGCAAGCAGGGGGGCAACCACCTGATGTACCAGGCCATGGCCGCCAGCCACCAACACCAGATCGAGATCTACGGCGTGCCGGTCAAGGGCCGCGAGCTGCTCGGGGTGCTGCACCTCAAGGGCTTCATCTTCGACGACACCCTGCTTTACTCCGGCGCCAGTCTCAACGACATCTACCTGCACCAGCAGGAGCGCTACCGCTTCGATCGCTATCACCAGATCCACAGCCCGGCACTGACCCGCAGCATGGTCAACTACGTGGATGACGTCTTCCTCGGCAGCGAGGCCGTCCAGCGGCTGGATCGCACCGGCATCCCCGGCGCCAAGCAGCTCAAGGGACCGATCCGCCGCTTCAAGCAGCGTCTGCGCCTCTGCCAGTACCGCTTCGAGAGCATCCAGCCCAACGATCGGGAGATCGCCGTGACCCCCATGGTGGGCCTGGGCAAGCGGGGCAACCAGCTCAACCGGATGATCCGCAACCTGGTGCGGGCCACCGAGCGGGAGATCTTCATCTGCACCCCCTACTTCAACCCCCCCAAGGAGTTGAACAAGGACGTGGAGGCGCTGCTCAAACGCGGCTGTAAGGTGACCATCGTCGTGGGCGACAAGACCGCCAACGACTTCTTCATCCCCCCGGAGGAGAAGTTCTCTACCATCGGCGGTCTGCCCTATCTCTACGAGACCAACCTGCGCAAGTTTGCCGAGCGCAACCAGCACCACATCGACAACGGCCGGCTCAACCTCATGCTCTGGTGCTGCGAGAAGAACTCCTATCACCTCAAGGGGATCTTCGTGGATGAGGAGTGGGCCCTGCTCACCGGCAACAACCTCAATCCCCGAGCCTGGGCGCTGGATCTGGAGAACGGCCTGCTGGTACACGACCAGCACCATCACCTGCGCGAGCAGTTCAGTGCGGAGCGGGAGAACATCCTGGCCCACACCCGCCGCATCAGTCACTTCGACCAGATAGAGCAGATCAAGGATTACCCGGATCAGGTGCGCAAGCTGCTGGCCCGGATCCACAGGGTCAAGGCTCACCTCCTGCTCAAGCGCATCATCTGACCGCCAGGACGCCCCGTCAGTGAAAAGGCCTACCGTTTCCGGCAGGCCTTTTTCATGGATGACCCTCCCCCCGCTCCCTTGCCCACCAGCCCAGAACGGCACAACGCGGCTTGCATCGAGGCCGCAACACCCCCTATCATCTGGACATATTTACAGTGTTTTCGGGCATCTAATTGATGAAATTGGATAAAATCTCTCTCGACAGCCTCAAGGGTGTCGGCAGCAAGATGCTGGAGAAACTCGAGCGACTGGGGCTGGCCACGGTGCAAGACCTGCTGTTCCACCTCCCCCTGCGCTACGAGGACCGCACCCAGGTGTGGCCCATCGGCGATCTGCCGCCCGGCCTGCACGGTGCCGTCGAGGGCGAGATCCAGGACACCCAGCTGGTGATGGGGCGCCGCCGCATGCTGGTGTGCCGTATCAGCGACGGCACCGGCAGCCTGACCCTGCGCTTCTTCAATTTCACCGCTGCCCAGAAAAACAGCCTGGCCCAGGGCCGCCTTATCCGCTGCTTCGGCGAGACACGTCCCGGCAAGTACGGCCTGGAGATGGCCCACCCCGAGTACAAGCTGCTCGGCGAGGAGCAGGCCGGCCAGACCGAAGAGGCCCTCACCCCCGTCTACCCCACCACAGAGGGGCTGCGCCAGCTCACCCTGCGCAGCCTCACGGACCAGGCCCTGGCCCAGCTCGACCTCTACGGGGTCGAGGAGCTGCTGCCTGCCGGCCTCTATCCCCAGCAGATCGATCTGGCCGCGGCCCTGAAGCTGCTCCACCGCCCGCCTCCCTCGGTGGCGCTGGCCCTGCTCGAGAGCGGCCAGCACCCGGCACAGCAGCGGCTGGTACTGGAAGAGCTGCTGGCCCACAACCTCTCGGTCTTGAAGGTACGCGCCCAGGCACAGACCCAGCTGGCCCGTGCCCTCAAACCCGCTCCCGAGCTGGTCCAGCAGCTGCTCGGCGCCCTGCCGTTCACCCCCACCGGCGCCCAGAGCCGGGTGGTGGCGGAGATAGCCAGGGATCTGCAACAGAGCCACCCCATGATGCGGCTGGTCCAGGGGGACGTGGGCTCAGGCAAAACGCTGGTCGCGGCACTGGCCGCCCTGCAGGCCATCGGCAACGGCTGCCAGGTGGGGCTGATGGCCCCGACCGAGCTGCTTGCCGAGCAGCACGCCATCAACTTCGCCAGGTGGCTGGAGCCGCTCGGCATCAAGGTGGGCTGGCTGGCGGGCAAGCAGAAGGGCAAGGCGCGGGAAGAGGCGCTGGCCGCCATCGCCGATGGCAGCGTCAAGATGGTGGTGGGTACCCACGCCATCTTCCAGGAGCAGGTGGTGTTCCAGCGCCTCGCCCTGGTCATCATCGACGAACAGCACAGGTTCGGGGTGCATCAGCGCCTCGCCCTGCGAGAAAAAGGGGAGCGGGAAGGGGTGCATCCCCACCAGCTCATCATGACCGCCACCCCCATCCCCCGCACCCTGGCGATGACCGCCTATGCGGACCTCGACACCTCCATCATCGACGAGCTGCCGCCGGGCCGCACTCCCATTACCACGGTCGCCCTGCCGGACAGTCGCCGCCAGGACGTGATCGAGCGGGTGAGGCTCGCCTGCGAGGAGGGCAAGCAGGCCTACTGGGTCTGCACCCTGATCGAGGAGTCGGAGGTGCTGGAGTGCCAGGCCGCCGAAGACACCGCCGCCGAGCTGCAAACCCTGCTGCCCGGCCTGCACATCGGCCTGGTACACGGCCGGATGCGCCCCGTCGAGAAACAACGGGTGATGGAGGAGTTCAAGGCGGGCATACTGCAACTGCTGGTCGCCACCACCGTCATCGAGGTGGGGGTGGATGTGCCCAATGCCAGCCTGATGATCATCGAAAACCCGGAGCGACTGGGGCTGGCCCAGTTGCACCAGCTGCGCGGCCGGGTCGGGCGGGGGTCGGTGGCCTCTCACTGCGTGCTGCTCTATCATGCCCCCTTGTCCAAGACCGCCCAGAGCCGCCTCGGGGTGCTGCGGGAGACCAATGACGGCTTTCTCATCGCCCAGCGAGATCTGGAACTGCGCGGCCCAGGCGAGCTGCTTGGTACCCGCCAGACCGGTCTGGCCGATCTCAAGATCGCCGATCTGGTGCGCGACCAGCCGCTCATCCCTCAGGTGCAGAAGATGGCGCGTTTCCTGATGGACAAACACCCGGCTCATGTCGAGCCCCTGATCCGCCGCTGGCTGGGCCTGCGAGACCACTACTCCAATGCTTGACCAAGGCAGATGCAGAAGAGGGTCAACTTGCCTGATGGATAAACACACGAGCCATGTCGAGCCCCTGATCCGCCGCTGGCTGGGCCTGCGAGACCACTACTCCAATGCTTGACCAAGGCAGATGCAGAAGAGGGTCACCTTGCCTGATGAATAAACACCCGAGCCATGTCGAACCCTTGATACGATGCTGGCTCGGTCTACGGGATCACTACTCGAATGCCTGACCAAGCAACAGAAACAGGAGGAAAGCACCGATGAATTCCTGGCTCCGCGGCCTGCTCTACACCTTTGCCTTCCTGCTGCTCTTTGTCTGGGTCGGTCTCGGCCTGTTCGATGCCGAGCGCGCCAAAGGCCCCATCGCCAACTGGCTCAGCCAGCAGACCGGGGTGCCCGTCACCATAGGCCGGCTGGTGTTCAATCCGCTGCACCCCTACACCCTGCTGGCGGAACAGGTGCGCTATGGGGATGCGGTACAGCTGGAAAAACTCTATCTGGAGATCGAGCACATCGACTGGTTGAACCGGGACGTGCGCATCGCCCACCTGGACCTCATCCGTCCCGTCATCAAGCTGCCGCTCCCCAACCAGTTGCCAAGCCTGCCGGTTCACTCCCTCACCATCAGCGACAGCACCATCGACAACCTGAGCCTGCAGAGCGAGGCCCTGACCCTGCGCGGCCTCAGTGCGTCCCTGAGTGACTGGGAACTGATCGACCCGAGACGCCAGCCCCAGGCCAACCTCACCCTGGGCATCAACCAGCTGGAGACCCCTATGTTCACCCTAGCCCGTCTCAGCCTCAAGGGGCGGCTGGAGGGGCAGGTGCTCAGCACCGACAGACTGAGCACCAACCTGTTCGACGGCCTGCTCGAGACCGGCATGGTGCTGAACTGGCCAGAGCGCAGCCTGCAACTGCACGATCTCAAGGCCCGCGCCATGCGCCTCGAGCTTGGTGACATTCCCCCTGGCGAGCTCCCCCTGCGCCGCATCACCCTGGACAGGGGTCAGCTTGCCCAGATGAGCATCAATGCCATCGATCAGGAGCTCTCCCTCAACAACTTCAACGGCCAGCTCACCGCCTTCGACTGGCAGGCGGGCAGCCAGCCCAGCGGCTATCTGGCGGGCACCCTGGGCGACATGGGCCGCGGCCTGTTCCAGCTTGAGGCCGTCGAGGGCAAGCTCGCCTTCTCCCCCCGGCAGCTGGATGCCGAGCTGCGAGGCAAGGCATACGAAGGGGAGTTCAACGTCGAGCTGGCTCTCGACACCCAGCAGCAGAAGCTCACCCTGAAGGATCTGGCCCTGAGCGGCATGGACATCAGCTTGCCCCAGGGGTGGTGGCAGGATTGGCAGGGCTGGCGCCCGCAACAGATCGACATCCGCAAGCTGGCCTTCGACAAGCTCAAGGTGCTCTCTTTCGACGACACCCTGCCCCTCTCCCTGACTGGCTGGCAACTCTACCTGAACGATCTCGCCCTGCGGGGCAACCAGCCAGGCCCCCTGCTGGGGCGCGCCCGCATCGAGAGCAAGTGGTTCGAGCTGGTGTGGGACGGTCTCAGTGCCCGCAACGGCACCCTGGATGGCGAGCTGACCCCCAGCTCCTGGCAGCTCAACACCCTCACCACCTCCCTGCCCGACGAGGGTACCCTCAACCTGAGCGGCCAGTGGGGCAGGACGCCCGGGCAGGAGAGCCGCCTGCAGTTGCAGGGCAAGCAGCTGGATCTGGAGCAGTGGGGCAAGTTGCTGCACTCCCCCGTCTCCTTCGCGGGCAAGGTGGATCTGGCGGCAGATCTGCAAGCCGACCTCAACGGGCAGCCCGGCGAGCAGACGGCCAACTGGCGCCGGACCCTTCAGGGCAGCCTGAGCCTGGAGAGCAAGGATCCCTTCTGGGACAAGGTCGGCATCGACCCCCTGCTGGATGACTGGTTCAGGGAGCAGACCCCCCCCGATCTGACACCGCAGACGCTGTGGCAGGCGATGCAGCGTGGAGACACCCCCTTCTATCAGATCAGGCTGGATGCCAGGGCGGAGCAGGGCAAGGTGCGGATCGAGCAAGGCGGTGCCTCCACCATCACCCACCTGCTGGCACTGCAAGGGGGTGTCGACCTGGCCGCAGACCAGTGGCAGCTCGACCTCGGGGTCCTGAACAAGGGGCGCTGCGCCGAGCTGCTCGCCCGCTGGCGCGGCCCCCTCAATGCGCCCGACCTGGGCTGGAGTTTCCCCACGGGACAGGACGCCTGTGGCTGGGAGGCGGGTGTGCGCTACCCCGCCCAGGGACGAAGCGGCCCGCTCTGGCGCCCACGGCCACCGGCCGCCCAATAACGAACAAGGCCTCGCGAAGAGGCCTTGTTGCTGTGAACATCAGGGATCAGCGTGCGCCGCGCTTGATGGGCAGTACCACGTACTGACCGACAAACTCCACCGCCAGCTTGCGGCCGCTGAACAGCTGCACCCGCAGGCTGAATTTGGCGGACTCTCCGCCCCTCAGCGGCTCGAGCACGGCGGGCATGCCCTCCCGGGCCACCCGCGCCTCCGGTTCTTCGCTCACCGGCCGGTAATACTTGATGTTGCCCTCGGCCAGCACGGTATCCCCTCCCAGCCCTGCCTCCTTGAGCTGCAACCAGATGAGACCCCAGCCCGCCAGCACGCACTGGCTGTAGATGCTGCCGGCGAACATGGTGTCGTGGACGTTGAGATTGGCCGCCAGGTTGGCCTTGAGGTGGAAGGTCTGGCCATCGTAGTGGGTGATGTGCACCCCCATCTTCTCGCTGATGGGAATGCCCCGCGACCAGCGGGTGGTGAGATCCTGGCACCACTCCGGACGGTACTGGATGGTCTGCATGGGACTCAGGGACTTGATCATCTGGCGGTGAGGGATGCGGCCGAAGGAGACGGGGCCTTCCCCTACCTCGAGGAAGCCACAGCGGCGATAGAACTCCACCGCCTCCTGGCGGGCGTTCATCACCAGCCGTTTCACCTTCTCGTCGCGGGCAAGCTGTTCGAGATCCTCCACCATGCGGGCGCCCAGCCCCTGGCCGCGAAATTCGGGTCGCAGCGCCATAAAGCGGATCTGGGCTTCATCGCCGCCCACAAAGAGGCGACCCACGGCGATGGGCGTTCCGTCGGGGGAGAGCATCAGCCGGTGAATGGCAACGGTATCGTACTCGTCACGCTCGGAGCCCAGGGGCAGATTGAAGGGTTTGCGCAGTAGTTCCCAGCGCAACTGATAGTAAGCATCCAGCTCCGCTGGTGTTTCTGGGGTGACTACCCGGTACATAAAGCGATCCTTGAGTGTGCGCCGACTGGCAGATGGAAGGACTGACGCAACCATTTCTCCCGGCGCAGCCTGTAGTAGGTATCCAGCTCGGCTGCCGTTTGGGGGGTGACCACCCGGTACATAACAACATCCTTGAGTTACACTGGTCGAAAGCCATCTTGCCGTGCAAATTCATGGACTTCAATCTGCAAGCGTACCAAGCCGATCACTTATTGCACCTCAGTGCCAAACCCGAACGCCGCGTTTCGGTGCTTGAAAATGCCCGTCATCGCTGGCTGGAAATGGACGGCGTGGTGCAATCCGCCATGAGCCTCCACCAGCCGGCCCGCCTCTGTCTGCCTCATCAACGGAGCATCGCGGAGCAGTTGCCAAAGCAGGCAAGCCGGATCCTGGAGCTGGGGCTGGGCGGAGGGGATCTCACCCGTCACCTGGCGGCACGCTGGCCCGATGCCCACCACGACTGCGTGGATCTGGATGCCGAGATCCTCACCCTGTTCCAGCAGTTCTTCCTCCCCTCGTCAGGGGGCTCGCCTCGGCTGCATCACGCCGATGCGCTGCACTTCCTGCACCAGAGCCAGGAGAGCTACGATCTGGTGCTGCTGGATTTGTTCAGCCAGGACGGCAACCCCCTGCTGCTGTTCCAGGCCACGCTCTATCAGGCGCTGGCCAGCCGCCTGAGCGGAACCCTCATCATCAATCTGCTGCCCCGCACCCGGCTCGAACAGGCACAGGCTCTGCGACTGGCAGAGGAGTGGATAGGCCCGACCCGCGTCCACGACGTGCCCGGCTACCGCAACGTCATCCTGCACGCGACCCGTCAGCATGGCCAGGGCGGGCGAGCACCGGCAGGGTGAAGAACCTGCGAAGTGTGCAGGCATCGCGTCCTGCCCTCCGGTGAGGCCCGCTCTGCCTGCCACCCTTATACCTGCAGCCAGAAGGTAACGGGGCCATCGTTGAGCAGCCTGACCTTCATGTCGGCGGCGAAGCGGCCGGTTTCGGTCGGCACACCGCTCTCCCTGGCGCGAGCCACGAAGTACTCATAGAGTCGCTCGGCATCTGCGGGATGGGCGCCACCGGAGAAGCTGGGTCTCATCCCCTTGCCGGTATCCGCCGCCAGGGTGAACTGGGAGACCACCAGCAGGCTGCCACCCACCTGGCTCACGTTGAGGTTCATCTTGCCGTTCTCGTCAGAGAAGATGCGATAGCCGCTCACCTTGTGCAGCAGCTTGTCCGCCTTGGCCTCGTCATCCCCCTGCTCCACCCCGAGCAGCACCAGCAACCCCTGGCCGATGGCCCCGGTCACCTCTCCCTCTACCGTTACGCTGGCCTCGCTGACCCGCTGAATCAGTGCAATCACATCCCTCTCCTCTCAAAACAGCACGACCGCCCATCCTGCGGGATGAGCGGTCGTCGATGCTACCAATAAATGCCCTGCCCGGGCCAACGCCTTTGTGGCGGGATCCGGTGTGATGGCCGGCCGGCGTCAGGCCAGCTCCTCTGCACCGGGCTTCTCGTACTCCCCGAGGCAGGCGGTGGTCTCGGCCCCCAGCAACACCACCAGCCAGCTCAGATACACCCAGACGAACAGGATGGGAATGGTCGCCAGGGCGCCATAGATGGCCTGGTAGGAGGGGAAGTTGGTGATGTAGATGGCAAAGCCGCGCTTGGCCAGCTCGAACAGGGTGGCCGCCACCAGGGCACCTATGAAGGCGTGGGTCAGCCGCACGCGGCAGTTGGGCACCACGGTATAGATCAGCAGGAAGGTGAGCACGGAGAAGAGGAACGGCAGGCTGCGCAGCAGCAGATAGCCGATACCGAACAGGCTGTCAGCCGCGAATAACCTGAGCGAGAGAATGTAGGAGGAGATGGCGATGCTGGCCCCGATGAGCACGGGGCCCAGGGTCAGGATCATCCAGTACATGGCGAATGCCTGGGCCAAGGGCCGGCTTCGGGTGGATCGCCAAATGTAGTTGAGGTTCTTGTCGATGGCCGAGATGAGCATCAGGGCCACCACGATCAGGGCACCGATACCGACGGCCGTGGTGTTGGTGGCGTTGGCCACGAAGCCGTCGATGTACTCCTTGAGCATCTCGCCGGCGGTGGGGACGAAGTTGTGATAGACGAACTGCTCCATCGCCTGCTTCAGGCTCTGGAACACCGGAAAGGCCGACATCATGCCGAACACCACGGCGATCATGGGCACCAGGGAGAGCAGGGTGACATAGGCCAGGTAACCGGCGGTCACCGTCAATCTGTCCTGCTGGAAGCGGCCCCAGACAAACTGGGCGAAGTGGGCACCATCGTGGCGCAAGAAGGAGAGTGCATGGGCCAGACGGCCGCGGATCTGCTGCTGCATCTTGTTTCTCGTAAGCGTGATCATGCAGACATTGTGTCAGATAGGGTGGTCATTTGGCCACCCGCAGACCGGCCGGATGCGCCTCCATCGAGCTCAGGCACCATGCGCCCTCATGTCGAGCCCATAAAAAAAGAGGCCTTAAGGCCTCTCTTTGGTCTGTCGATGAACAGCTATCGATCAAGCACGACCGGCGCGCTTGCGATCCAGTTCGGTCAGCAGCTTTTTACGGATACGGATGGCCTTGGGGGTGATCTCCACCAGCTCGTCGTTGTCGATGAACTCGAGAGCCTGCTCCAGGGTCATGCGGATCGGCGGAGTCAGCACCTGGGCTTCGTCGGTACCGGAGGCACGCATGTTGGTCAGCTGCTTGCCTTTCAGGCAGTTGACGGTCAGGTCGTTGGAGCGGGAGTGGATCCCGATGACCTGGCCTTCGTACACTTCGGTCGCGTGACCGATGAACAGACGACCACGATCTTGCAGACCGAACAGGGCGAAGGTCAGGGCCTTGCCGGTGGCGTTGGAGATCAGCACGCCGTTCTGACGCTCACCGATGCTGCCACCCTTGTGCGGACCGTAGTGGTCGAAGGTGTGGTACAGCAGACCGGTACCAGAGGTCATGGTCAGGAACTCGGTCTGGAAGCCGATCAGACCACGGCTCGGGATGATGAAGTCCAGACGGACGCGACCCTTGCCATCCGGGGTCATGTTGGTCATCTCGCCTTTACGCAGGCCGAGCTGCTCCATCACGGAACCCTGATGCGCTTCTTCCACGTCCACAGTAACGGTTTCGAACGGTTCTTGCAGTTCGCCATCCACGGTACGCAGGATAACTTCCGGACGGGATACCGCCAGTTCGTAACCTTCGCGGCGCATGTTTTCGATCAGGATGGAGAGGTGCAGTTCACCACGGCCGGAGACGCGGAACTTGTCCGGATCTTCGGTCTCTTCCACGCGCAGGGCCACGTTGTGGACCAGCTCCTGGTTCAGACGCTCCAGAATGTTGCGGGAGGTGACGAACTTGCCTTCTTTACCGGCGAACGGCGAGGTGTTGACCTGGAAGGTCATGTTCACGGTCGGCTCGTCAACGGAGAGCGGCGGCAGGGCTTCGACGGCACTGTTGTCACAGATGGTGTCGGAGATCTTCAGCTCGCCCAGACCGGTGATGGCGATGATGTCGCCCGCTTGCGCGTCGGTCACTTCGGTACGGGACAGGCCCAGGTAGCCCAGCACCTGACCGACCTTGCCGGTACGCGGTTTGCCGTTGGCACCGACGATGGTGACCTGCTGGTTGGTCTTGACGCGACCACGAGTGATGCGGCCGATACCGATGACGCCCACGTAGGAGTTGTAGTCCAGCTGGGAGATCTGCATCTGGAAGGCACCGTCAACGTCGCCCTTCGGGGCTTCCACGTTGTCGACGATGGCCTGGAACAGGGGTTCCATGTTCTCGGACGGGACGTCCTGATCCAGGGTGGCCCAACCGTTCAGTGCAGAGGCGTAAACAACCTTGAAGTCCAGTTGCTCATCGGTGGCACCCAGGTTGTCGAACAGATCGAAGACCTGATCCATTACCCAGTCAGGACGAGCACCCGGACGGTCGATCTTGTTGATGACCACGATGGGCTTCAGACCCTGGGCGAACGCCTTCTGGGTCACGAAACGGGTCTGCGGCATCGGGCCGTCAACGGCGTCGACCAGCAGCAGCACGGAGTCAACCATGGAGAGCACGCGCTCAACTTCACCACCGAAGTCGGCGTGACCCGGGGTATCCACGATGTTGATGCGGTAGTCGTTCCAGCGGATCGCAGTGTTCTTGGCGAGAATGGTGATGCCACGTTCCCGTTCCAGATCATTGGAGTCCATGATCCGTTCCTGACCTTCGCTGGTGCGATCCAGAGTGCCGGATTGCTGCAGCAGCTTATCAACCAGAGTCGTTTTGCCGTGGTCAACGTGCGCAATAATCGCAATATTGCGTAAATTCTCTAACATTCTCGCCTCAAATCACCGGGTAAAATTGGGCGCTAATTGTACTCTCGCCTTTGTGATCTGCCTAGCAGAATTGCAACACATTCACGCACAACAAAGGATCAGGATCATGGACCCCGCAGCAAAAGGCTGCTTAGATGGCCTGGATACGCTGGCGCACCATCTCGGCGCACCAAAACGATCCAAGGTTGCACCACTTTAATGCAGCAACCGGCATGAGAACGGGTTTCTCGACAGCCTGAAACGGTGCAAGTGCCCTGAAATCAAGCTGTCACAAACTTGGCACGATACTGGCTTATGTGAATGTGACGACGCATTCACCCAAAGAGTTTTAACACCGGAGGTTACTTAGCATGTCAGCCCAGAACGTTTTGGCCCTGATCCAGGAACACGAAGTCAAGTTTGTTGATCTGCGTTTTACCGACACCAAGGGTAAAGAGCAGCACGTATCCATCCCTTCCCACCAGGTTGACGAAGACTTCTTCGAAGACGGCAAGATGTTCGATGGTTCCTCCATCGGCGGCTGGAAGGGCATCAACGAGTCTGACATGGTGCTGATGCCGGACCCGGCTTCCGCCAAACTGGACCCGTTCACCGAAGAGACCACTCTGAACATCGTCTGTGACGTGCTTGAACCCGCCACCATGCAAGGCTATGACCGCGATCCGCGCTCCATCGCCAAGCGTGCCGAAGATTTCCTGAAGTCCAGCGGCATCGCTGACACCGTGCTGTTCGGGCCGGAGCCGGAATTCTTCATGTTCGACAACATCACCTTCTCCAACACCATGGGCCACAGCTTCGTGAAGATCGAATCCGAAGAAGCTGCCTGGAACTCCGGTACCGACTACGAGCACGGCAACAAGGGTCACCGTCCATTCGTCAAGGGTGGTTACTTCCCGGTTGCCCCGGTTGACTCCTCCCAGGACATCCGTGCCGCCATGTGCCTGGTGCTGGAAGAGATGGGCCAGGTCGTCGAAGCTCACCACCACGAAGTGGCGACCGCCGGTCAGAACGAGATCGCAACCCGCTTCAACACCCTCACCCTGAAGGCTGACGAAGTACAGGTCCTGAAGTACGTGATCCACAACGTGGCCCACGCCTACAACAAGACCGTCACCTTCATGCCGAAACCCATGTTCGGTGACAACGGCTCCGGCATGCACTGCCACCAGTCCCTGGCCAAAGACGGCGTCAACCTGTTCGCAGGCGACCTGTACGGCGGTCTGTCCGAGATGGCACTGCACTACATCGGCGGCATCATCAAGCACGCCAAGGCCATCAACGCCTTCGCCAACCCAACCACCAACTCCTACAAGCGTCTGGTGCCGGGCTATGAAGCACCGGTCATGCTGGCCTACTCCGCCCGCAACCGTTCTGCCTCCATCCGTATCCCGGTCGTGCCGAGCCCGAAAGCCCGCCGCATCGAAGTACGCTTCCCGGATCCGGCTGCCAACCCGTACCTGGCCTTCGCTGCCCAGCTGATGGCCGGTCTGGACGGCATCATCAACAAGATCCATCCGGGCGATGCCATGGACAAGAACCTGTACGATCTGCCGCCGGAAGAAGCCGCTGAAGTGCCGACCGTTGCCGGTTCCCTGGACGAAGCGCTGTCCGCACTGGATGCAGACCGTGAGTTCCTGACCCGTGGTGGCGTGTTCAGCGATGACTTCATCAACTCCTACCTGGAACTGAAACAGCAGGATGTTGACCGCGTGCGCATGACTCCGCACCCGCTGGAGTTCGAGCTGTACTACTCCGTCTAATCCGCTTTCCCATGACAAACCCGCCATCTGGCGGGTTTTTTTTCATTCTGGCAACGGAAATACCGCCAAACGGGCACGATCGTGCAGAAAGATGATCCCGTTCACGGAGCCGTACCACCCTCGGCTGTTCACACCCCGACCCCATGGTTTTTCTCTGATAGGATTAAGGTGAACCCCGTCAAGGAGAGATGGATGAACACTGTACCCTGGCTGCTGAGCCTCCTGCTGATGGCCTCCTGTTCCGCACAGGCCGCCCGCGTCTACTCCTGGGTCGATCCCCAGGGGGTGACCCACTACACCGATGCCCCCCCTCCCGGCAAGAGCGCAAAAGAGGTGGACCTGCGGGTCTCGCCGCTCATCGGCACAGCCCCCCACTCGGTCCAGGTGGACAACTTCAACAGCCTGACCGGTGTCGATGCCAGGAAAGCCCTGGAAGCCGCCCCTCTGGAGATCGACCTCATCTCTCCGGAACCGGGCAGTACATTGCGCGACAATACCGGCAACATCGTCTTCCAGGGCGAGATCTCTCCCCAGGTCCCGGTGCAATACGATGTGCGCCTGATCCTGAACGGCAAGGCGGTGCCCCTGGTTCACAACAGCCTGGCCATACGGGTGGAAAACCTCGATAGAGGCGCCTATGAGGCACGGCTCGAGTTGCTCGCCAAAGACGGTACGATCCTTGCTAAATCTAAGCCAACCACCTTTTACCTGCACAGGGCGTCGGTGAATCAGGCTCCCAGAGCCGCCCCCAAGGCCAATTAGGGGTGATGTGACGCACCGATGCGGGTAAACTTGATGCACTACATTGGTGCATTCTAGGTGTACAGCACCGTTTTAGGGAGAAACCTGTGCCAACCCGCTCGGACAACGCCAAGACACTCTTGGACAACCTGCTGACCGCCGTCATTCTCATGGATGAACGTCTCTGCATTCAATTCGTCAACCCGGCGGCAGAGCAGCTGCTTTCCCTCAGCGAACGACGACTGATCGGCATCGAACTGCCCCACCTGCTGGAACACATCTCTCTCGATCTACAGCGTTTCAAACAGTGCCTCATTTCGGGGCAGGGCTTCACCGACAGCGAAGTCACCCTGGTGGTGGAGGGGGAGCCCAGGCTGGTGGAGATCAGCGTCAGCCCCATGGCCGATCATGAACAGCGACTGATGGTGGTAGAACTGCGCAAGATCGATCAGCAGAAGAAGATCAGCCAGGAGCTGCAGCAACACGCCCAGCAGCAGGCCGCCAAGGAGCTGGTGCGCGGCCTGGCGCACGAGATCAAGAACCCCCTGGGGGGATTGCGCGGCGCGGCTCAACTGCTGCAAAAGGAGTTGCCCGACCCGGCCTTGCGTGAATACACCGGCATCATCATCGAGCAGGCCGATCGCCTGCGGGTGCTGGTCGACAGGTTGCTCGGTCCCCAGCGTCCCGGCCGTCACCAGATGCACAACGTTCACTCCGTGCTGGAGCAGGTGCGCCGTCTGGTGGACCTGGAGCTGCCGCCGCAGATCCGCATCGAGCGGGACTACGACCCCAGCATCCCCGAATTCGAGATGGAATCGGACCAGCTGCAACAGGCGTTCCTGAACATAGTGCGCAACGCCGCCGAGGCCCTTGGGGATCAGGACGGCCTCATCCGCATCAAGACGCGCACCGCCTTCCAGATCACCATCCATGGCCAGCGCTATCGCCTGGCGGCCGAAATCAAGATCATCGACAACGGCCCCGGCATTCCCGACGCCATTCGCGACACCCTCTTCTATCCCATGATCACCGGCAAGGACGGGGGAACAGGCCTGGGCCTCTCCATCGCCCAGAACCTGATCGATCAGCACAAGGGGCGCATCGACTGCATCAGCTGGCCGGGCCACACCGAATTCACCATTTATTTACCACTTCGCAAGTAAGGGAACCTCATGACAGCAAAAGTGTGGATCGTCGATGACGACAGCTCCATCCGGTGGGTTCTGGAGCGCACCCTTGGCAGCGAAGGCTTCGAATGCGAAAGTTTCGCCGACGGCGAAGCCCTGCTGAGTTCACTGGAGATGCGCTCACCGGACGTGATCCTCTCGGATATTCGCATGCCGGGCATCGACGGCCTGAGCCTGCTGGAGCAGATCCATCGCCGCCAAGCCGATCTGCCCATCATCATCATGACGGCCCACTCGGACCTCGACTCCGCAGTCAACGCCTACCAGCGAGGTGCCTTCGAATACCTGCCCAAGCCGTTCGACATCGACGAAGCGGTCACCCTGGTACGCCGGGCCGAGAACCACCTCAAGGAGCAGCGGACCAAGCGCAAGGCTCGCCAACAGGAAGCCACCACCACCCCGGAGATCATCGGCGAAGCCCCTGCCATGCAGGAGGTGTTCCGCGCCATCGGCCGGCTGTCGCGCTCCAGCATCTCGGTGCTCATCAACGGTCAAAGCGGTACCGGCAAGGAGCTGGTTGCCCATGCCCTGCACAAGCACAGCCCCCGGGCCCACAAGAACTTCATCGCCCTCAACATGGCGGCCATCCCGAAAGATCTCATCGAATCCGAGCTGTTCGGTCATGAGAAGGGAGCCTTCACCGGCGCCAACAACATTCGTCACGGCCGCTTCGAACAGGCCGATGGTGGCACCCTGTTTCTCGACGAAATAGGCGACATGCCGCTGGACGTGCAGACCCGGTTGCTGCGGGTTCTGGCGGACGGGCAGTTCTACCGGGTTGGTGGCCACCAACCGGTGCAGGTGGATGTGCGGATCATTGCCGCCACCCACCAGAATCTGGAGAAACGGGCCGCCGACGGCGAGTTTCGGGAAGACCTGTTCCACCGCCTCAACGTCATCCGCATCCATATTCCGGCCCTCAAGGAGCGCCGGGAGGACATCCCCCAGCTGGCCCAGCACTTCCTGCTGCGAGCCGCCAAGGAGCTGAACGTGGAGGCCAAGAGCCTGCACCCGGATACCCAGACCTACATCAGCCGCCTGCCCTGGCCGGGCAACGTGCGCCAGCTGGAGAACGTCTGCCGCTGGCTGACGGTGATGGCCTCGGGCCAGGAGGTGCTGGTAGGCGATCTGCCCACCGAGCTGCTGACTCCCATCACTAGCACCGCCGAGCCGGGCCAGCCCGCCCTGACCGGTGGCTGGCAGCAGCAGTTGCAGGACTGGGTGGCCGCCAAGCTGGCGCTGGGGGAGACCGATATCCTGGCGGATGCCATGCCCCAGTTCGAACGGATCATGCTGGAGACGGCACTGGATCACACCCATGGTCACAAGCAGGAGGCAGCCCGCCTGCTCGGCTGGGGCCGCAATACCCTGACCCGCAAGCTCAAGGAGCTCGACATTCCCTGAGCCTGCGGGAAAAACGATTCCCATCACGCCTTGAGGGAAAGCCTGACCAATCACACCCCGTTTGCTTGCAAACGGGGTATCTTTTTCAGGCGCCCCGCCTAGAATGGCAGGCTTTCCAACCCGACTCGCAGAAGGTGCCCCATGATTGACAGATCCCTCCCCCTGACCGACCTGCATCGCCATCTGGATGGCAACATCCGCCCGCAGACCATTCTCGAGCTGGGACGTCAGCACAACATCCGACTGCCGGCCGATGAGCTGGAAGCCCTGCGCCCGCACGTGCAGATCGTCGAGAACGAGCCGAGTCTGGTGGCCTTCCTGAAGAAACTGGACTGGGGCGTGGCCGTGCTGGCCGACTACGATGCCTGCCGCCGGGTCGCCTACGAAAACGTGGAAGATCTGCTGCGTGCCGGGATCGACTATGCCGAGCTGCGCTTCAGCCCGGCCTACATGGCGATGACCCACAAACTGCACCCACAGGGCGTGGTCGAAGCCATCATCGACGGCGTGGCCGCAGGCAGCCGTGACTTCGGCATCAAGACCAATCTCATCGGCATCATGAGCCGAACATTCGGCACCGAGCAGTGCAAGCAGGAGCTGGATGCCTGTCTGGCTCATCGCGATCGCCTGGTCGCCATCGATCTGGCCGGCGACGAACTGGGCTTCCCGGGCGATCTCTTCACCGACCACTTCCGCCGGGTGCGGGATGCAGGAATGCGGGTCACCGTGCACGCCGGTGAAGCCGCCGGTCCCGAGAGCATGTGGCAGGCCATTCGCGAGCTGGGAGCCGAGCGCATCGGCCACGGCGTCAAGGCCATCCAGGATCCGGCCCTGATGGCCTATCTGGCCGAACACCGCATCGGCATCGAGTCCTGCCTCACCTCCAACCTCCAGACCACCACGGTGGCGAATCTGGCCGAGCACCCGATCCGCCAGTTCCTGGCGGCCGGCGTGCTGGCCTGCCTCAATACCGACGATCCGGCGGTGGAGGGGATCGACCTGCCTCACGAATACGAGGTGGCGGCCCCGGCTGCCGGCATGACGGTGAGCGAGATCCGCGCCGCCCAGCAGAACGGCCTGACCCTGGCCTTCCTGAGCGAAGCCGAGAAGGCCGAGCTGAGTGCCCGTGCGGCTCAACGTTGAGCAGGGGTAAAACCCAATAAAAAAACCGCCGAAAGGCGGTTTTTTTATTGTCCCACGACATTGCCCAGCCTAGATCACCCGGGAGAACTGCTGCTGGCGCGCCTTGCTGCGCAGGTAGACATCGAAGCACATGCAGATGTTGCGGATCAGCAGCTGACCGGTGGAGACCACCTCCAGCCCCTCTTCGGTCATGCGCACCAGACCGTCGTCGATGAAGGTCTGCAACAGCTTGAGATCCTCGGCAAAATACTCCTTGAACACTAGGCCGTGGGCCTGCTCCACAGCGGCGAAGTTCAGGGAAAAATCGCAGATGAGGCGCTTGATCACCTCACGACGGATCAGATCGTCCCGATTGAGGGAGCACCCCTTCCACTGGGCATGGCCCAGTGACTCCACCTGGGCATAGTAGGTTTTGAGATCCTTCTGGTTCTGGGAATAGGCATCCCCCATCATGCTGATGGAAGAGACCCCCAGCCCCAGCAGATCGCAATCCCCCTGGGTGGTATAGCCCTGGAAGTTGCGATGCAGCTTACCCTCGCGCTGGGCGACGGCCAGCTCGTCATCGGGCTTGGCAAAGTGGTCCATGCCGATGAACTGATAACCCTGGCCGGTCAGGAAGGCAATGGTGTCCTGCAGCATGGCCAGCTTCTCCTGCGGCGCCGGCATGTCCGCTTCTTTCAGCTTGTGCTGGGCGGCAAAACGGCTCGGCAGGTGGGCATAGTTGAAGATGGAGAGGCGGGCCGGGTCGGTCTTGAGCACCTCTTCCAGGGTGTGATGGAAGCTCTCCCGGTTCTGGTGCGGCAGACCGTAGATGAGATCCAGATTGGTGGAGCGGAACCCCAGCTCGCGGGCACGAACCAGCATGGCGCGGATGAAGTCGTTGTCCTGCTCCCGATTGACCGCGACCTGGACCGCCTTGTTGAAGTCCTGAACGCCAAGGCTGATGCGGTTGAAACCGAGCTCCCGCAGCACATCCAGCATGGACAATTCGATCTCGCGGGGATCCACCTCGATGCTGATCTCCCCCTCCTCGGCGAAGTGGAAGTGCTCCCGCAACATGGCCATCAGACGACGAGTCTGGGGTTCGCTCAGATAGGTGGGTGTGCCGCCACCCCAGTGCAGCTGGGTGACCAGTCTCTCCTTGAACAGGGGGGCCTGGGCCTTGATCTCCTGTTCGAGGTAGTCGAGGTATTGATCTGCCTTGTGCTGGTGCCGGGTAATGACCTTGTTGCAGCCGCAGTAGTAGCAGAGCTTGTGACAGAAGGGGATGTGCACGTAGAGCGACAGATTGCGTGCAGGATACTGGCCCGCTGCCTGGACAAAGTCCGGATAGCCGAACCCCTCGTTGAACTCCAGCGCAGTGGGATAGGAGGTATAACGCGGACCACTGTAGTTGTATTTTTCGATCAGGGCCTGATCCCACACAATCTGTTCTGCTTGCACGCTTGCTTCCTCTGTCTTTGTCATGGGCTCACCGGCTTAACTGAAAATCCTTCAGTCTGGCGACATCCTCAAGGATCTGCGCCTCCAGCTCGGCCTCGTAGCCGCTGCGTTCGAGATCCATCTTCATCACTTCATTGCGCTTGAGTGCCCGCCTCGCCTCATGGGTCGGCATCTCCTTCACCTTCTCATAGAGGCCGTAGAGCCCCGGGAACTCGGTGGCAAAGGCGCGGCCCCCCTTTATTTGCAAGGCATCCAGCAGATTGGTCAGCCGGATGGCGCCTTCCGAGTAGTCGCACTG
This sequence comes from Aeromonas sp. ASNIH8, assembly GCF_002919855.1. Classification (NCBI taxonomy): domain Bacteria; kingdom Pseudomonadati; phylum Pseudomonadota; class Gammaproteobacteria; order Aeromonadales; family Aeromonadaceae; genus Aeromonas; species Aeromonas sp. ASNIH8. The sequence goes on from NZ_PQLN01000016.1 coordinate 56,377, forward strand.
ACCATCTCGTACCGCGTGGGCGATCACCCTGACACTCTCCAGAATCCGCTCGTTGCGGGCCGCAATGGCGTGCTGCTGCATCTCTTGCTGGCGTTTGAGACGAGCCATCAGGGTGCCGGCATAGACGGCAAGCCCCAGCAAAATCAGGCCACCCAACAGGGCGGCCAGCATCCATCCACTCATCACTTTTTCTTCGGCTCGGGTTTGGCTTCAGGCTGGTAGTCCGCCTGAGAGAAACGCTCCCACAGCTCCTCTTCGGAGGCAGGCTGACTCGGCTCATCAAAATCGGCATCATCAAAATCCATGTCGCCATCTTCGTCATCGTCGTTGTCGATGATGCCGAGCTCGTCCATCAGCTCCTGATAACGGTCAACCCGCTGATCGACCCATGCCTGCTCTGCGGCCTCCAGGGTTTCACCGGCATCCAGACGATCCAGCAAGGCATTGAGGCGATCATCATTCTCGATGGACGCCAGCTCCTGCTCGGGGGTCATCACCACCCGCTTCTCTTTCGCAGGCTTGGTCGCCACCGGCTTGCTGCCCTTCTCGTCGGCAATCAGCGCGATGGGCTTGCGAGAGCCGATGCGTGGATCCTTAGCCTGCTTGGAGCCGCTCTTTTTGCCCGCCTGCTCGACCTGTTGGCGGGAGCCCGCCTTCAGGCCCTTGCGCTTGGCGGCGCGCTTGCGCTCACGACCTTCCTGAGCACTGGCATCTGATTCTTTGCGCTTGCCGGTAGGCTTGCGGTTGGGTTGTTTGGCCGACATGAATGACTCCGACAAATAACTGAATGGAAACCCCCGGAGCGTGTCGTCCGGGGAGGATGCTGAAGCGGGGAACAGTAAATATGGAACAAGAGTGGGATCCCGCACCAATTCGACCACTCTGGGTCGCTAAACACCGCAGGATCGGCATCCTCTGGGCATGTTGCTGGTATTTTGACACAGAATGTCTTGGCGGGTTAATGACCCAATAGAAAAAAGGCAGCCGAAGCTGCCTTTTTCCATCATGCGAGTTCCATTCCCTGGAAGCCAATCGCTTTATCCCTGGGCGAACCACGGCGCATCATTTCGTTGGATCATCCTGATCCTTATTGACCAGTCCTGAGTGTGCGTGTGTTTGTTTGTCTAACCCAAACCGGCGACATCCTGCCTCCCATCGGGGTGGTTGCCTCCCGCAGCCCCGCTCATCCCTGGCGGTCACCATCCTGGCTTTTTGCATCTATTGCTCATCGCATGCTCCGAGCCGACATCCTGTCAAACCGAAGACGGGTCTTGCACCCTCTCTCCGGCCAATCCTGATTGCCTACTGTAACTTCTTCGCCGGATGACTCAATCAACCAAAGCACATTTCGAACTGGTACAAAGTGATTTTTTATTTCTTAATTCATTGAAAAACAAAAAATAATTAAATATACATGAGCAATCTTTCAGACACGACCAGCCCCGTATATAGAAGATCTCTTACAGCAACGCAGGCTGTTTACGGGCGATCGCTACAACCTCAAAAAAGAACAGGGAACACAATGGTTCCCTGTTCTTTTCAACAAGATAACTAACAGGCTATATCAGTGAAGCCCCGCCACATACTTGGAGAGCGCCTCGATGTCCTGATCCGTCAGCTTCTTGGCCACATCCCGCATCATGCCATTGGGATCGTTGTCGCGGGTCGCCGAACGAAAAGCGGTGAGCTGGGCCTTGATATAGGCGGGATGCTGTCCTGACAGGCTGGGGTACTTCGCTTGCTCGACGCCGGAACCCCGTGGGCCATGACAGGCGGTACAGGCGGCCAGGCCTCGCTCCATGTCTCCCCCCATATAAAGCGCCTTGCCTGCGGCAACTACATCATCGGGCACGGCAACCGGCGTCACCTTCTGGCTGGAGAAATAGGCGGCAAGATCGTCCATATCCTGCTCGGACAACGGCAACGCCATGGGTCCCATGACGGGCGCAACCCGACCAGTTTGGCCAGAAGCTGCAGCCTTCAGTTCAACTAATTGTTTTTTGATATATGATGCGTGCTGACCAGCAATCTTGGGATACATGTCGACTGGGCTGTTGCCGTCCGGTCCATGACAGGCCGCACAGACGGCAGCCTTGGTTTGTCCCGCAGCGGCATCGCCCTTGGCTTGTGCCATCCCAGTTACGCCAACCATCAGAGCAAGTGTAATGACTAGGTTCTTCATGGCGTTCCAACTTTCTCGTTATTAGGCTTCCAGATCCCATGCCGCTGAAGGCATGTTAAAATAAACGCGTTCAAGCGACGCCATTTTACACTATTTCACAAAAAAGTAACTCTATAACCCTCTATCTCTATGGGGAATTTACGTTGGAAACACAAACTCTGAATTTCAATAAGGTGCATTTTGTGACCAGCGCACCCGACATCCGCCACCTGCCAAATGATGGGGGTGTCGAGATTGCGTTTGCCGGTCGTTCCAACGCTGGCAAATCGTCTGCATTGAATACCTTGACCAAACACAAGAACCTGGCGCGTACCAGTAAGACCCCTGGCCGTACTCAGCTGATCAACCTGTTTGAGCTGGAACCGGGCAGACGCCTGGTTGACTTGCCTGGCTATGGATATGCCCAGGTTCCGCTGGAAATGAAGCTCAAGTGGCAAAAGTCACTGGCTGAATACCTGCAACGACGGGAGTCCCTGAAAGGGCTGGTGATCCTGATGGACATCCGCCATCCGCTCAAGGAAACCGACATGAACATGCTGGAATGGAGTTCACACCGTGAACTGCCGGTGATGCTGTTGCTGACCAAGGCGGACAAGTTAAGCCCGGGGCCCCGCAACAACCAGGTGATCAAGGTTCGTCAGGCGGTGGCAGAACTGGGCCCGCAGGTCCAGGTTGAAGCATTCTCTTCTCTGACCAATATCGGCGTCGAGAAGCTGGCCCAGACCCTGAGCGGCTGGTACCTGTCCGAAGCAGACAACGCCCAGGTAGACGACGAAGATAATCAGAACGAGGAGTAAACGACTCCTCTCCCTGGCTGCAATTGGCGGAGTTGGATCTCCGCTGATTGAAAGGCTTTCATGATCCCCCCATCTCCGGCCCTCGCTCCTTCTCCACTCTTAACGCTGCCACACCACACCCTAGTGAAAGCCT